>CAMPIG010000300.1 GCA_946886255.1 uncultured Cellvibrio sp.
CCAGGCGTGCCGCGATCCAGGCGCGGGCGAGGACGCAGTCGTAGCGCCGTGCGTGATGTTGGCAAAGCATTGGGGTTAGACGAAACACTGATTAATCACCTGGCAAAAAATATCGCCTGGTGGGATAAAAGCACAGACTTACAAAAGCAAGTTGAATCTATCAGCACTGATGTTAACAACAATTTATTGATGCACTTTTTTAACCTGGTGCAACAAATACGCGGCTTCCCCCGGCATCTGAGCCAGCATGTAGGCGGCTTTGTTATTTCTGAAACTAAAATCAGCGATCTGGTGCCGTTGGAAAATGCGAGCATGCCGGACAGGACGATTATTCAATGGGACAAGGAAGATCTCGAAGCCATGCGTTTACTTAAGGTGGATGTTTTAGCTTTGGGGATGTTGTCGGCATTACGCCGCGCGCTGGATTACATTACACGTTATGAACCCAGCATTCGATCAGTCCAGGATATCCCGGCAGACGATAAAGCGACTTATCAAATGCTCTGCCGTGGCGAGAGTGTTGGTGTATTTCAAGTAGAATCTCGCGCACAAATGGCTATGTTGCCGCGTTTAAAACCCATATGTTTTTACGATCTAGTAATCCAAATCGCCATCGTGCGCCCGGGGCCAATTCAGGGCGATATGGTTCACCCCTTTCTGCGTCGTCGTGCTGGCAAGGAAGATATCACCTACCCCAGCGATACCATTAAAGATGTCCTCGAACCCACATTAGGTATTCCTATTTTTCAGGAACAGGTCATGCGACTCTCCATGGTTGCCGCAGGCTTTAGCGGCGGAAAAGCAGACGAACTACGTCGCGCGATGGCAAATTGGGGGAAAAATTCAAAGTTGCTCATGTTTGAAAAGGATTTTAAAGACGGCTTACTAGGCAACGGTTACACCCAGGAATTTGCCGACCGATTATTCGAACAAATAAAAGGCTTCGGCGGCTATGGCTTTCCCGAAAGCCATTCGGCTTCCTTTGCGATTTTGTGTTATTTCTCCAGCTGGATAAAACGCCATCATCCTGCTGCGTTTTATTGCGCTCTCCTGAACAGCCAACCCATGGGATTCTACAGCCCCTCGCAATTAATTCAGGATGCCCGAAAACACCGAATCACGATTTTTCCCGTCGACATCAATCAAAGCCGATATGAATACACGCTCGAATCAGACCACCGGGGCAAGTGGGGAATTCGCTTGGGATTTATTGCCGTGGGATCGCTTAATGCAGAAAAAGCGCAAGCCATTGAAGTGTTCCGCGCGCAAAAACCTTTCACCTCCTTGCACGACATCATCAAACGCACCACCCTTAATGATACCGACCTCGAATGCCTCGCCTCTGCCGATGCCTTTCTCAACATCGCCGGCGACCGCTACCACGCCCGCTGGCAGGCATCCGCCTTATTGCCCCACTCAGAACTGTTGGAAGATAGCGAAATCGATGACGACCCGTTACTAATGAACGGCCCCACATTGGAAGAAAATGTGATGGACGATTATGCCTCCATCGGTTTGACACTACGCGCGCACCCGATGGAAATCCTCAGACAGGAATATCCCTTTAACCGCTGCAAACGCCACGCCGAGTTAATTCACTTGCCACACAAAGGCTTCGTCCGCATCGCCGGCATCGTCACCGGCCGACAACGCCCCGGCACCGCCACCGGCGTCATGTTCGTCTCCCTGGAAGACGAAACCGGCACCAGCAACGTCGTTGTCTGGAACACAACACAGGAACAATTCCGAAAAGAATTATTGACAGGGAAATTGCTGATCATCAAAGGCACCGTCGACATACTGACTGATGACGTCGGCGCCCCTATTGTTCATGTGCTCGCCGGTCATATTGAAAATGCGACGGATCGGCTGCAAAACCTTGCATTAAAGTCGCGGGATTTTCATTAAAGACTGGTATTAAAAGCGGTTAAGTTCAGAGGATGCTGCATCAAGAAGCGTTGCTACATATTAAGAAATTGTAATGGTTCAATTAAACCAATACGCCCGGTCTGATAAGCACCTAGATCCATAAACGTTCGATTGGCAATAGTGAGGTAATCTTCAACAATCGTATGGCCATGAAAAACGTGGTGAATATTCGCTACCGGCTTAACCTGACTTCTATTATCCGACGGCAAATACGGCTGAGCCTTATTCCACAACATATCGCTGGTCAACCGATTCGCTTCAATTTGATTCGAGGGAATTGACAACAACAGTTCACGCACATCATGCCAGTCACACACATCAGGCAACTCGGCATGAATTAATCCAATTGTCTTTCCGTTGGCTAATGCTATTTCAATACCAATGGGCAATTCACGAAAAGCTTCATAATAAGGAGCCAGCAAATCATAATCCATATCCTCCGCCCAACTGCCACCCCACATCATCCACTGCTGCCACAACATGTCGGATCGCTGTTCGAAAGCATTGATCAACATCCGCTCATGGTTTCCCTGAATCGCGAAGAACCAAGGTTGATGTAGCCAATCCAACGCCAGACTTGATTCATCACCGCGATCAATCAAATCACCCACACAAAACAAGCGATCTTTATTTTTATCAAAACTGATAAGTGACAACTCTGCTTCAAGAAGGGAGAAATGACCATGGATATCTGAACAGATATAATCGTTACCGAAATCATTTGGCGAGAAGGTTTTCAGCATATAATGCTCTGCGATAATTTAATGAACAATTTCATGGGCTCGCGCATCAACCTCATAAGGCGAATCATAGTAACCATGCTGAAATATCTGCTGAATGTATTCAGCAATAAACACCTGGACAGAACCGGCAACTTCGTATTGCTGAACATGCCTAAACTCATGGGAAAGCAGCCTGTCAGTGATATAACCTTCGCGCAAATAAATACCGTAACCAAGCGTCAGCCCTATAGCATCCGGACCAAGAAAATTCATTTCCTCAGCGACTTTTCGCAATAAAGGGTCATCAGGAGGTGAAATTCTAGCAACCGGCAATATGCGAATTTTCTCTGGCCGCAGAACACCTACTTGAGAGGCTATCACAATTTGTTCTGAAGTTAGTGAGGCTCCAGACGCAAGGATAATTTCTTGCTGTTGACTGACCCATTTAGCAGCATGATCAAATATTTCCAATTTATCGATCCCCTATCGCTCGACTCGAACAAAACTTGGTGTCCTGCAAAGTCCAAAGCGGCGGAGTCTATCCGCATAGATATAAAAAACGTGAAAATAGGAGAGCTTTTTTATCCAAAGTGGATTGATTTGATACTCACCATAATACGCGCCAGCCAATTGGCCATAGACAGCAGCCACCGTATCAGCATCATCGCCAAGATTGGCCGCTAAAATAGCGCCCTCTTCAAACGTGTCAGTGTTATGAAAAGCCCATATTGCCGCTTCCAAAGTATGAACCACATATCCTGACGACCTGATCTTATCTCTGGACTTTCTACATGCTTCCACAGCAACATTTTGTATCGCCAAGCTTAAGGGGGCATCGTTCCAAAAATTTGGGTAGGGCTCATAGAGTCCCTGTGTAAGCTCCACCTTGCTTACACCTTTGATCGCGCCATGTAAAAGAGCCCCAAGATACCGGCAGGCGTCCACAGCCTCCTTTGCGCCATGGGTAGTTTTGGAACTTTCTGCGCACCACTCGACACAACTGTCCGGATCAGAAAAATAAAATAGAACTACCGGAGCAAGCCGCATCAAAGACCCATTACCTGCAGCCATTGGGTCTGTCGAACCTGAATATGCATCGCCGGTTTGCATGTATCTATTAAGCGCATCCACAACGGTATTACCGATATCGAAACACCTACCATTCGAGCTAAAAATTCCTTTTTTCCACCACAAGCAATATAAATCAAGTTGATCCTGATAGTTAAATGACTCATTTCTAATTAAACTATGCGCAAGACAAAGAGCCATACTTGTATCATCAGTCCACTCACCGGGACGAAGACCAAAAGGACCACCACCAATTATTGATGTTACCTCTGGTAAAGAATCCCTCTGCGAAAACTCAAGGGTTGTACCTAACGCATCCCCCAATGCCAAACCGAGCAGAGCCCCACGAAACCGCGAGGCAAACTCAGACGAATTCTGCCCAGCAGCATCCAGGTATTCTTTAGTTTTCTTTGAGTCGCTATTTACTGCACAACGATGATCAAGGTAAGGCAAAAGCCATACAGAGATAGATCTGCAACCTTCCTGAATACGATCATGAAGAGGGGGAAATGCCAGTGGATCTTCTACAGTGGAAGCACGTTTTTCAATAAGGTCCAAGCACACTTTCATCTAAAGCACCCAAGCGATACATATAATTTTATATTATACGAATGACAATATTTTGGACCAGAAAAACTTTCACAAAATTTACTTGCGTTTTCGGAAGATGAATTTGTATATCTATCCACCCAACTACCATAGTGTGCCGTATACACATGTTCTCCCCAGTCAGGGTCTCGCACAAAATATCGTCCCTCGCCTTTGAAAAAGCTGTTTGTTTCACCGGCTTCTACCGCATTTTCAAACAAATTTTCTTCTTTCATTGTAATTTCTTCGATCCGGGAAATTGCTTTTGCAATTCTTCGAGTGAGTTTTTATGTGTAACCTTTTCTGAGCCAACCAAGGACGCCTCCTGAGTCCCACCTTTAGTTCTTCCACCAGGAACCCATTCACCATAATAGGCACCCGCCTCTCGACCAGAAGGTAGCTCGTATACAAAACGCGAATCATCTGGCGCAACAGTGACATAAAGAATTTCATCTTTACTTAAATCAACGTTCTCACCAAGACTTAACTCATCTCTTAACACTCGCCAATCGCCTCCTGATGCTTCTTAGTTTTTTATAACCGCATCCATTTCGGATCGCAATCCAACAAACTTTCTATCAGGAAAGTTGGGATATTTTGGATTAGCAATCTAGGATTTTATTACAATAAACGCACCGCCTCAGCACCGAATTTCTGAAGCTGTGCGTCAATATATGACTGGGGCAAATAGTCGGACGAGCAGGGCGCTCAATCTTATTAATCTCCGCCACTTCTTTCATTCTTTGGTAAAAAACGGATGCGGCAGCGCTATTTGGAATAGTGGCCTTTGGGGTCCTTTTGGAAAGTTTTCCATGAATTTCCTTACACCTCAACCTCAACGGATCAACCCACCCCACCGGATTGGGCGCATACTGATAATTATTCACCCTCTCCCAATAACCCAATGGGGTCTTACATTGTCAACTGCCCTAGGCTCGAATTGTAATAGCAATGCCGGTTGTAGTGTAGCCAGGCTTCTTCATCAAAATCTGCCTTAGACTCCAAATTATTTTTGATGCCTATGACATCCTTTCACTGGACTCTCCCTTACAATTTCGAGCAGGCCTTTCAGACAATTTTAGCACTCAACCATCTAAGGGTGAGTCACTTCCTGATTTTTGTAGGATTCGTAATTTTCTGTTATATCTTTCGCTTTGTCTGTCAGGTACTCATCTTCTAAACTATCTAGATTAATCTTGAATGCTCGCGAAAAATCTACCGCACCGCTACCGAAAGGAACCGAAATAATAAAGCCGGACTCGGCCTCATAGACACGATAAACCCAATTCTTTTTCGCAATTATTTTCATGTTATTTTTTTACCTGTTTTTAGATCTGTAACCGTGTGATTGGACTTGGTGAGATTGACCGTTGAAATAACAGCTTCGTCGTCACCTTTAGGTAATTTCCCTCCAGGCAACCATTGAGAATTAGCACCCCATTCACGCCCAGAGGGCACATTCAAATTCAGCTCATATGGAGCAGGAAAATCAACTCTAACTAGAGAGCCAGTTTCTAGTTGCTCTTTTGGTATACCGAGGCGATCCGCAATGGCAAATACATCTCCACCTTCTTCGGCAATAATTTTATCTATATCGCCTTTGGTGCTTACAAATTCCGACTTTGTTGCATCTGGCTTTCCAAGACCATACGCATTGTAGTCGCTTAGCGTCATTATCCGTGATGCACCACCAGCGAATTTTTGAAGATGAGCATCAATGTAGGATTGAGGTAAATAATAAGTAGAAT
>CAMPIG010000301.1 GCA_946886255.1 uncultured Cellvibrio sp.
CTGTAACTTAACGCCAGCTTGAGCAGACCATTCATGTAATCAGTCTGCACATTGGATTTCATATTAATGGTGATGAATTTATCCTGGGCGCTTGCATTAAACGACAGGACACAGAGAAAAATACTCACGCATAGGCCAAAAACCAAATGCAGTGATCTGGTGGGAAAAATCATGCTGGTCTTCCTGTGGTTGATTCGGGTGTCTGTGCCCCGTTATTCGATGATGCTTTATGACTCTTTGGTGCGATATTTTTTTTAATCTATTCCTTATTAAATTCCCATAACGTTCATTCACTGATGATGAATTTACTTTAGCACAGGATTCCAGACAGGTGCGGCATGCGGTGATTAAAGCGTCTGCTCTGAACTGCATTGCCAGATCATATTGATAAAGTCCTGCTGTTCAGGATTTTCAATCACCGTGTGCTGCAAGGCTTCAATCTGACCCTGGTTCCAGGTTATATCGTGGCGAATAAAACGAAGGTTATCTTCACCGCGCTGTTCGGCAAGGGTGATAAACACCGATTGTTCGGGCGTAATATCCAGGGCTTTAATGAGTTGGGATACAGCATCTTTTGCGGTCGATAACTGGTTGAAGCAAGTAGCGGCAGCCGGGGCGCACAGGAATACATAGTCATACCCAAGCAGTTGGCTAACACTGATTTCAAAGGCGCTGAGGTCAATAGTCGATGGGTTTTTCGGCGCTTGCTGGTAGGGCGGTAGGGCGGTTCTGGCGGGTGAACTTGGTGGCATCCTCGGCTCCTGTTGGTTTTTTTGATAGATCCCGAAGGGGAGACCAGGCCTGCTGGCGTTGCTCGTTATTCTGATTGCTGGCGGGGCAGCCATGAAAATCTAGCAGTCATACCGGCTAAACGCCAACAATCCTTGGTTGTAGATACCGATAAAAATCACAAAATCGGACATAAGTCCCGTCTGGCTCGTAAAGTGCTCCGTCATTCGTTTGTCATCAGGTTTATTTTCTGTCCGGTTGGTCAAATATTTGCATAACTGCTTGGGTCCTGTAGCGACAGTGCAAATCTTTAAACCATCGAAAGCAGAGGTAGTGTGTGTTGAACTCGATCAGTAAATCCTTCTTGTTGGTGCTGGGCCTGGTGCTCAGTATCGGCGTGAATGCCGCCATTCCCGTAAAAGTGGTGGTGGTGAGTATGTTTGAAACGGGTGATGTGACCGGTGACCAGGCGGGTGAGTATCAGTTGTGGATTGAACGGCAAAAGCTGGACAAGGTATTTCCGTTTCCGTTGGGCGCTTACGATTTGCACATGAATGAGGCAGGTGTGCTCGCAATGTGTACCGGCGGCGGTGTGACGAATGCCACGGCGTCGGTGATGGCCTTGGGTATGGACCCGCGTTTTGATCTTTCCAACGCTTATTGGGTAATTGCCGGCATCGGTGGTGGTGATCCGTTGGATGTATCGCTCGGCACGGGTGTGTGGGCGAAGCATGTGGTAGATGGTGATTTACTTTACGAGATTGATGGCCGTGAAATTCCGAAGGAGTGGGAATATGGTTTGATTCCGTTGGGTGCGAAAGAGCCGAATCAGGAATCCACCGGTTGGACGGTTGATACCATCGTGTACAACCTGAATCCGCAATTGGTGGATTGGGCGTATCAGCTTACGAAAGATCACCCCGTTACCGATACGCCGGCGATGAAAAGTTTTCGTGTGCAGTACAAAGGGTTTGAGCAGGCACAGCGGCCACCGTTTGTCACTGTCGGCGATACGATTGGTTCGAGTACGTATTGGCATGGTGAGTTGCTGAATAGCTGGGCTAATGACTGGATGCATTTGCACGCGGGTAAAGATAGCAATTTTATGACGACGAATATGGAAGACAATGGTTCGTTGACTGCCTTGCATCGTTTGGCTAAAAGCGGGTTGGTGGATACGCAGCGCGTGGTGGTGTTGCGTACGGTGAGTAATTACAGTTTTCCACCGCCGGGTAAGACGGCTGCATGGAGTACGACGGCGCCTTATCCGGATAAGGGGATGCCGGCTATTGAGGCGGCTTATGGGTTAGGGAATCGTGTGGTGCAGGCGTTGTTGGGTGATTGGGATAAGTACAAAACGACGATTCCGGGTAAATAAATATTGAAGTGGTGCTTCGTAGTTCGTTTGTCGTTAGACCATTGGGTTTCGAAAGCGCATAAACACTTCCCTGTGGCTCCCTCAATTCATCCCTGAATTGAGGGTTTCGAAACCCAATGGTCTAACGACAAACTTGAGCTGTGTCAGCATCAAGTTTGTTTTCTTATATAGTTATTTTCGAGTAAAACCATGAAGCATTGTGTAATAACGTTTTGTTTGCTTTTGCTAACCGGATTTTCTTTTCTATCGCAAGCCAAACCCATCATCTTTGACAACGACATGGCCATTGATGACTGGGCGGCGTTGTTATATTTACTGCATCATCCTGAGGCGGATGTGATTGCGATTACCATTTCTGCGAGCGGTGAAACCCGGTGCAAGCCGGGTATTGCTAATACGCTTTCGTTGTTGGATCTTCCGGGGGATGTTGCTCAGGGTATTCCTGTTGCCTGCGGTGATGATTGGCCGTTGGATGGTTATTTTGTTTTCCCCGAGGCCTGGCGAGTTGATTCGGATACGCTTTCGGGTGTGCCGGTGAACAAAAGTCAGCGAGCAATGATCAAGGCACATGCGGTTGAGGTGATTCATAATGCGCTGCAGGATTCTGCAATGCCGGTTACCTTGGTTGCGACGGGGCCGTTGACGAATATTGCTCAGTGGCTGGAGCGTTATCCAGCGGATAAAGCGCGGGTGGAGCAGCTCGTGATTATGGGCGGTAATGTTGATGTGCCGGGCAATATTATTGTGCCGAATTTTACCGATGGCCACCCGAACAAAACGGCAGAGTGGAATATCTTTGTTGATCCGCTCGCGGCGGACAAGGTAATGCAATCCGGATTACCCATTGTTCTGGTGGGATTGGATGTGACTAACTCGGTGCGCGTTACGAATAAGGTCGCCAAGGATTTTAAACACGCTGTTAAAACAACATCGGCAAAATTCTGGGATCAGGTGTTGGATAAAAATGATTGGTTTATTGCTTCTGGCGAATATTATTTTTGGGACACGCTCGCTGTGTTGATCGCGGTGGACAGCAGCTTGTGTGAAGGGGATATGCAATCATTGAAGGTGGCTTACCAGGCAACTAATAAACCCTGGGAACAAACCACCGATATGCGGATGTCGGATAAGCGGTGGGATGGCAAACAGCGTGTTCATCTTGATGCAAAGACAGCCGGAACCCTGATCAAGGATGCGCGCTATCCAGTTGTTAAAGTATGCCGTAAAACACAGCCGGAAAAAATATTCACTGAATTTCGTCAGGTGATCAATCAGTAAAAGCGGATTACACGCGTGTTAAGTAGTGGATGCTGAATAGCTCCTCGTGATCGGTCCAGGCTTTGATGTGATCGAAGCCACAGGCAATACCCAGCCTGGCGATATCTTCAATGGTGTACTTATAGGAGTTTTCAGTGTGAATGGTTTCTCCGCGCTTGAAATGGAACCGCTGGTCAGCGATGTGCACCGTCTGGTTTGCCAGACTGACCAAATGCATTTCAATTCTCGATTGCGCCAAATTAAAAAAGGCGTAATGCTCGAACTGATGACGGTCAAAGTCAGCGCCCAGTTCGTTGTTGATACGGCGCAAGAGATTTAAATTGAAGTCTGCCGTTACGCCGTCTTTATCGTTATAGGCCTCGTGTAAACGACGGGGTGATTTTAGTAAATCAACACCGAGCAGCAGCCCATCGCCGGGCTTTAACAATGCATTAATACGGTCCAGAAATTCGGTTGCTTCTTCCCGGCTGAAATTACTGATGGTAGAGCCGGGGAAGAACACCACACGTCGGTTGATTCGATCAGATGCTACGACATCCGGCAAACGGATGTGAGCCATATAATCACCCACCACCGGATGAATAATCATGTGCGGAAATTCCCGTTTCAACTGGCTGGTGGAGCGCAATAGAATTTCCGCTGAAATATCAATCGGTGTGTACGACTTGGGACTGTCCAGAGCCGTTAAGAGGTGGCGAATCTTACGGCCTTCGCCGCTGCCATACTCAATAATGTTAGCGTGCCGACCGATCCGGCGGGCAACATCCGGCAGGATCTCATCCAACAACGTCAGTTCGGTGGCGGTGATGTAATACGCTTGGGTTTTGCAGATCTCGGTAAACAAAATGGAGCCACGTTCATCGTAAAAATACTTGCACGGCAAGGTTTTAGGCGATTGGCTCAGGCCGTGGATCACATCTTGCAAAAATTGCGTGTCCCGATAGTAGGCTGCGCCTTCCGATATTTTTTTAGTATTAATCGAGTTCATCAGCGAGCCTCACTCCGGAAAATTGCCAACGGGCGTCAACAGGAAAGAAATTACGATAACTGGCTCTGATATGGCCTGGCGGTGTCGCGCAGGAGCCACCGCGCAACACCCATTGATTCACCATAAATTTGCCGTTGTATTCACCGACCGCTCCGGGGGCAGGGCGATAACCGGGATAGGGCAGATAAGCGCTCTGGGTCCATTCCCAGACATCACCAAACATTTGCAATAAACCGGGCTGCTTGTCTGCCGGTTGTGGATGGAGTCGTGACAGGTCTAAAAAATGGCTGTTGTTATTGGCAATGGTTGATGCAACTTCCCATTCAAATTCGGTAGGTAAGCGTTTGCCGGACCAGGCAGCGAAGGCATTGGCTTCAAAATAATTAATGTGGCATACCGGTTCATTCAGGCGTAACGGTTGTAAACCTGCGAGCGTGTATACATGCCATTCATCATCCAGATCTCGCCAATATAAGGGCGCAGTTGCGCGCGCTTCGTTTACCCACGCCCAACCTTCCGATAACCACAGCGTCGTTTGCTGATAACTTTTGTCCTCAATAAACGTCAGGAATTCACCGTTGGTAACCGGTCGATTCGCCAAACGGAAACCTGTCACATGAGTAAGGTGACGAGGCGTTTCGTTGTCGAAGCAAAAGCCTTTATCACAGCCGATACGGTAGTCGCCGGCGGGGAAATCTTGCCATTGCATACCGACCGCATCAGTTGGCGTGTCTGTAGGTGATGTTACGAGGGCAGGAAACTGTGGTTGATGCGAGAGAGCATGTTTGATATCGGTGACAATGAGTTCCTGATGTTGTTGTTCGTGATGAATACCCAGCTCAACCAGTTGCAATTCTGCAGAGGACAAATCACTCCAGATATGTTGGATTTTTTCTTCAACAGCGAACCGGTATTGCCAGACCTCATTCAGACTTGGTCGTGAGATTAATCCGCGTTGCGCACGACGAAATTGTGGGCCGACGCCGTTGTAGTACGAATTAAATAAATACGCAAACTCATTGGGAAAAGCTGGGCTAGCCTGGCGGGGTTTAAGAATGAACGTATCGAAAAACCACGACGTGTGGGCCAAATGCCATTTTGTCGGGCTAGCATCTGGCATGGATTGCAGCATATGATCATCTGCCGTCAACAGGTTCGACAGATGCTCACTGAGTTGTCGCGTGCGTAAAAAATTCTCGCGCAGGTGTTTTACATCCATTTCCATCATTACGCTTCCTGAGTTTTCAGGCGCAGGGGACGTAATGTCATCAATTAAAAATAAACATTCGAAGTGACGTTTGCGTCCAATCAGCCATAGCCATTTTCTTTACTTTACGGTTGGACGCAGGGGACGGCTGTGCGAATCCCAACATAAGCGGGGATTCGCCAGATCAGTCAGGCGGTTAAGCGGCGGGTCAATTGTTTAGCGGCGTGGGTGTGGCGAGCGACAATTTCATGAATATCATGTTCAAGCAGGGTGCCTTGTTTTACTTTCCATTCGCCACCTACCATGACGTAGTCCGCTTTGTGAGCGCCGCATAACACCAGTGCAGCCAGGGCGTCACCATAACCGGAAAAGCGTGGCTCATCGAGGCAGAACAACGCCAGATCTGCTTGTTTGCCGACCGCGATTTCACCGAGTTCAGGCCGGTGTAATAAACGGGCACTGCCTTGCGT
>CAMPIG010000302.1 GCA_946886255.1 uncultured Cellvibrio sp.
TACCGACCACATCGAATTTGCCTGTGAAGTTAAACTGGATGGTATTGCCGTCAGCTTGCTGTATCGCGATGGCATCCTCGTGCGCGGTGCGACTCGCGGCGATGGTGCACGTGGCGAAGACATTACCCAGAATGTGCGCACGATCGATTCCATTCCGCTGCGGTTACGCGGCACAGGTTTTCCTGCTGTACTGGAGGTGCGCGGTGAAATCTACATGCCCAAATCCGGTTTTGAAAAGATGAACGACCAGGCGCGGGAGAAGGGCGACAAACTTTTTGTGAATCCGCGCAATGCCGCCGCGGGAAGCCTGCGTCAATTGGACCCGCGTATTACGGCATCCCGCCCGCTCGAAATGTGTGCCTACAGCGTCGGACTTGTCGACGGCGTGCCGGCTGAACATCCCTGGCCAACCCTCCACAGCGATATTCTTTATGCGTTACGCGACTGGGGTTTCCTGATCAACCGTGAAATGGTCGTGGCAAAAGATATCGATGAATGTATTGCGTATTACCGCAAGATTCAGGATAAACGCATGTCGTTGACCTACGACATTGACGGTATTGTCTTTAAAGTGAACCAGCGCGAGTTGCAGGAAAAACTTGGCTTTATCTCCCGCGCGCCGCGCTGGGCCATTGCCTATAAATTTCCTGCCCAGGAGGAAATGACCCAGTTGCTTGATGTGGAATTCCAGGTAGGGCGTACCGGGGCAGTGACACCTGTAGCCCGCTTGCAACCGGTGTTTGTCGGTGGCGTAACCGTATCCAATGCAACCTTGCACAATCGTGATGAAATCCAGCGACTTGGATTGAAGATAGGTGATACGGTCATCGTGCGCCGTGCGGGCGACGTGATTCCACAGATCGTGGGTATTGTTGATGTTAAGCGCCCCGATAGTGCGCGCGATGTTGTCTTTCCCGACCACTGTCCGGTATGTGGCTCGCCGGTTGAAACCGTACCGGGCGAAGCCGTGGCCCGGTGTGACGGCGGTCTGATTTGTCCGGCACAACGCAAAGAAGCCATCAAACATTTTGCTTCACGCAAAGCGATGGATATTGAAGGCTTGGGCGATAAACTGGTCGAGCAATTGGTGGACCAGGGCTACATAAAAGCCGTGGCAGATCTATATCAGCTGACGCGCGAACAACTCGCTAGCCTGGAGCGTATGGGTGAGAAATCAGCCGATAATTTATTAAATGCGTTGGAGAAGAGTAAGCAGACCACGCTGGAGAAATTTATCTACGCGTTAGGCATTCGTGAAGTCGGTGAAGCGACGGCACGCAATCTTGCATTACATTTTGGCAATTACACGGCTTTATCAAATGCCGACGAGGAGGCCCTGCAAGAAGTCGCCGATGTCGGTCCGGTAGTTGCTCATTTTGTAGCAGAATTTTTTCAGCAGGAACACAATCGCGAAGCGGTTGCTGCGTTGAAAGCAGCGGGCGTAACCTGGGAAGATCGCGATCAGCCGATGAATACTGCTGATTTGCCGTTGAAAGGATTAACCTATGTTCTTACCGGTACACTGGAAAACCTGACGCGCGATGATGCAAAAGCACACTTGTTAGCTCTGGGGGCCAAAGTAGCGGGTAGTGTGTCGGCCAAGACAGATTATGTGGTCGCCGGACCCGGTGCCGGTTCCAAGTTGCAAAAGGCAGAGGAATTAAACATCCCCGTAATGGACGAAGCGGGCTTACTCGAATTACTGCAAGAACACCAACGGGCGGTCTGATGCATATTAAAACGGGTTTGATTTGGCTGCTGATTCTCAGCGGCTTTTTGTTGGGCGGTTGTGCTAACGTGCCGCCGGCGAAACCCAATAATATTTGCGATATCTTTGACGATAAATCGGATTGGTACAAATACGCGCGCAAGTCGGAAAAACGCTGGGGCTCCACCATTCCGGTGATGATGGCCATCATGTATCAAGAGTCGCAGTTTGTGCACAATGCGCGCACCAAACGCACCAGAATTTTGTGGGTGATTCCGGGACCGCGCAAAAGCAGTGCTTTTGGTTATGCGCAAGTTAAAAACGAAACCTGGAACGAATATCAAAAAAGCAGCGGTAATAACTGGTCGCGCCGCGACCGCTATCAGGACGCTGTTGATTTTATCGGTTGGTACAATGCGCAAAGTCAAAAGCGCAGCAAAATTCGCCTGAATGATGCCTACAATTTATACCTGGCTTATCACCAAGGGCATGGTGGGTTTAATCGCGGAACTTACAAGAAGAAAAACTGGTTACGCAATACCGCCCAGCAAGTGGCCAATCGTGCGGCCATGTACTCGCGTCAACTACCGCAGTGTGAGGATCGTTTGAAAAGTCCCTGGTGGTGGCCGTTTTAAAAAACGTTGTATCGTAAATATATGTTCTAAATAGATGTTAGCGACTCAATCGTAGCGCACTAATACACAAAGGCCACATCTTGCTATCAACACAAATGACACTTGGTTTACTCAATTCAACTTGTACCTCTCAAAAGGTGCAGGCTGCAATAGATCATTTGGCTTTGAATGCAGAGAGTAGTTCTCGGGGGGCAGTTTTCACCCGCCGAGAAGTTGTAGACTTCATCCTTGACCTCGCAGGTTACACAGAAGATCAACCGCTTCACAAAAAGCGGCTTTTAGAGCCGTCATTCGGTGGTGGTGATTTTTTGCTTCCAATCACCGAGCGGCTGCTGAGTGTATGGCGGGCAGCAAGGCCGAACGGCTCCGTGCTCGATGAATTGGGCAATGCGATCCGTGCCGTTGAATTACACCACGATACATTCCGCAGTACCCACACTGCTGTTGTTGCGCTTCTCAAGCGCGAGGGGATAGCTGCAAATACCGCAACGGCTTTGGCTAATCGCTGGCTATCGCAAGGGGACTTTTTATTGACCTCGCTGGAGGGTGAATTCGATTTTGTAGTGGGTAATCCTCCCTATGTTCGACAGGAACTGATACCGGCCCCGTTGCTTGCCGAATATCGCAGTCGCTACCTAACTATGTATGACCGCGCCGATATTTACATTCCCTTTATTGAGCGGTCGTTATCGGTTCTGTCTGATGGTGGCAATCTGGGCTTCATCTGCGCGGATCGCTGGATGAAAAACCGCTACGGCGGGCCGCTTCGTAGTCTTATAGCTGACCGATTCCATCTGAAAGTCTATGTCGATATGGTAGATACACCGGCCTTCCACTCTGATGTGATTGCCTACCCAGCGATCACTATTATCAGCCGGGAGGCTCCCGGAGCAACGCGCATAGCCCACCGTCCGGCAATTGACAAAGCAACGTTGACCACACTGACGGATCTGCTTTGTGCGCAGTCGCTGTCGAAAGAAACCAGCCAGGTGAGAGAGCTCGCCAAAGTCACGAATGGAGCGGAGCCGTGGTTGCTGGAGTCATCTGACCAGATGGCGCTCATTCGCCGCCTGGAAAGGTGCTTTCCTTTGCTGGAAGAGGTGGGGTGTAAAGTAGGGATTGGTGTCGCAACTGGCGCGGACAGGGAATTCATTGGTGACTTCGATACGCTTGATGTTGAGTCAGAACGAAAGCTACCGTTGGTGACGACCAAAGATATCATATCTGGTGAGGTGAAGTGGCGAGGACAAGGTGTCATAAACCCATTTGCCAGCTCAGGCGGACTGGTTGATCTTGATGAGTATCCCCGCCTTAGGCGCTACCTTGAGGCTCGAAGGGGAGTGATTGGCAAGCGTCACTGCGCGCAAAAGGCTCCAGCCAACTGGTATCGAACGATTGATCGCATCAACCTGGCACTAGCTAAAAGGCCAAAGCTTCTAATCCCGGATATTAAGGGTGAAGCGCATATCGTCTTTGAGGATGGCGGGCTGTATCCCCATCATAATCTTTACTACGTCACGTCAGATGATTGGGATTTACGAGCCTTACAAGCACTACTGCTCTCCGCTGTTACCCGCTTGTTTATAGCGACTTATTCAACAAAAATGCGTGGCGGATTCCTTCGTTTTCAAGCGCAGTATTTACGTCGTATTCGCGTTCCGCATTGGGCGGATGTGCCTGAATCGCTGCGCCGCGAGCTGGCCGAAGCTGCCATCAAGCGAGATGTGCAGGATTGCAACCGAGCGGTGTTCAAGCTCTACGGCCTCACCCATGAAGAACGATCTGCCCTTGGAGGTAATGGAGAATAAATGGCACTTGATCTAGTCGATTATGAACAGAAAACCAGTGAAGCCGTAAAGGCCTTTTGGGGAAACCGCGAAGCAGCAAAACAGAAGCAGATTGAATCGGGTAAGGCCGATCAAGGTGAGCGCGCAGGGGTCACCGCTGGCAAGAACATGGATGGATTCTTGGCTTTGGTGATCGACATCATCAAAGCCAACGGGCTGGACCATGCGGAGATACACCAGAACCGGACAATGTTAACCTTGCCTGGTTACTTCCGTCCGACAAAGTTGTGGGATCTCTTGGTGATTTACAAAGGAGAGTTAATCGCCGCCATTGAATTGAAAAGCCAGGTTGGGCCATCATTCGGTAATAATTTCAATAACCGCACCGAGGAAGCTATCGGAACGGCTCACGATCTTTGGACGGCCTACCGTGAAGAGGCTTTCGGCAAGCAGCCCCGCCCCTTTGTCGGTTGGCTGATGATGGTTGAGGACGCTCCTGAGTCACGCAGGCCCGTTTGTGATTCGTCGCCACATTTCCCTGTGTTCGAGGAATTCAAGGGTGCATCGTATCTCAAACGGTATGACCTGCTTTGTCAGCGACTCGTGCAAGAGCAGCTTTACACCACAGCAACAGTTATCGCAGCTGAACGAAGTGCGGTAAATACTGGCGATTTTACGAACCTGTCAGATATGACCAACGTGAAGTCATTCATGACTTCACTTGCTGGTCATATTGCATCAGCAGCGGCAAGACTAGGGTAGATGCGCCTACAAATCGTTCCAGCGGACGGCTTACAGCGGCCGCTGAATTCAGACGTTCGTGATAGCATTTCTTGGAGCTTCTATGGATCAAGAGTCAATTGTGTATGGTTGTATCAAAGACGGTTCACCTTTGATGGGTAATGCTGAGCGCATTCGCATTAATCGTGAGGCCATGTTGTCCTTGCCTCATGCGGATGAATGGCCATTTTTATCGCAGGAAATGTTTTCCATTCCACAGATCGAAATGCCGACCAGCAGTTATCAAACGGAGGTCATGCATTTCGGTGCTTCCTATAAAGCGGTGGAGTATGAGTGGGATCAGTGGATCGCTCAATTTGAATCCCTGCTCAGCAGGATGTACTGGGTGTCTGCCACGGTGCATCTGGAAACCGAATTGTCGGGCACCCATACCTTTACCTGGGAGTCGCAAAGCAGTTATCACAAACCCGGTTCCGGCGATATGCGGGTACGCTGTGAATGGAGCCACGAGGGCTCGTTAAGTTTTTAATTTTAGGTAGAACGCATCATGACTGAAAAAAACCGGTTCACGCCCGAATTTCGTTTTCGTCGTTTACGCCAGTCGACCGCTGTACGACAACTGGTGCGTGAAACGCAATTGACGATGAACGACTTTATCCTGCCGCTATTTGTGGAGGAGGGCATTACTGAGCCGGTTGCTATCTCCAGTATGCCCGGCGTGGTGCGTTACCCTGAAGCGCAATTGGCGAGTGTGATACAACGCGCCTGGAGTAAAGGTATTCGTGCGGTTATTTTGTTTGGTGTTTCCACGCATAAAGATGACGCAGGTACCGATACCTGGAACGATCAAGGTTTACTGGCACGTATGATTCGCGCGGCCAAAGCGGCGCAGCCAGATATGTTAATCATCAGCGACAACTGCTTTTGTGAATACACCACCCATGGGCATTGTGGTGTCGTACATGAATGTGGACATCATCAGGATGTCGATAACGATCAAACCTTATTAAATTTACAGAAACAAGCCGTGACGGCGGCGCGTGCCGGTGTCGACATGATTGCACCGTCCGGTATGCAAGATGGCATGATTGCGGCAATCCGTCAGGGATTGGACGAGGCCGGTTTTCATCACATCCCGATCATGTCTTACTCCACCAA
>CAMPIG010000303.1 GCA_946886255.1 uncultured Cellvibrio sp.
GACCTTGTGATTGTTATTGACACAAGGATTCTACTGGGGGGATGGACGACAGGACAATGACTTTACGTTAGCTTACAGAAGGGGTAAAAAGCCGGTGATGTGCGTTTGCCATCACACAAAGCAACCCGTAAAAAACGAGCGAACCCAGGACTACTGCCAGTTACGCCGCGTACTGAACTGCGGGCGCAAGAACTCCATCTGATCACCGCGAATACGGTCGCTATTGATCAGCGCCAGATACTCCGCCGTATTGGGGCAAAAAGGCAAGGCCAGCAATTCCATATTGACTTCGGTCAATAGCCGACTGCCTTTATGCTGATTACAGCGTTTGCACGCCGCTACCACATTGTTCCATTTATCTTTGCCGCCGCGGCTCAAGGGATGCACATGGTCACGGGAAAGTTGCCCGTAGGTAAAGGAACGCCCGCAGTACAGACATTGATAATGATCACGCGCAAACAGGGCTGCATTCGTCAATGGGGGGATTAAACGCATACGCGCAAGGCGATTGCCGCCGCAGGCAATAATGGCTGGCAAATCCATGTAGGTCTGCAAACCCGTCAGCCGGGAATGACCGCCATGAACCCGGCGAACAAAACCACCCAGACTCCAGGCCACCAGGTCACGCGCATAAAGACACACAGCTTCTTGCCAATGCAGCCATTCGATCGGTTGACCCGCCGTATTGAGCCGCAATATTCGTGCTTCCATCGACACCTCCATCGTAGAGAACCGGACAAAACCAGAAACTACCACTCGAACATCGATACGCTACTACTGTTTTTACTACGTTTTTATGACAAACGCTATCGCCCTTGAGCGGTTTTATGATCTTTTAGCTATACACTGACGAGATTGTCACATTTGACTTGATAAAAGAATACTGGAGAAAACAAAAAAAAGCTCTCTCCAGTTAACTGACAAGATAAAAATTTTAGTGCGAAAAAGTTCTACCCTTTACTCATTTCGATGGTGGCAAAACGGCCTCTTCGACGACGGGAGTTCGAGCCGGTAATTCATCCGTTTTACGACTGACCAATCCTTTGACCTTATCGCGAAAATATTTTTCCACGTAGAGGTAGGTAAAACGTGAAATCAGAACGGTCAATAGAATCAAGGCAATATTAATCAACACGGCCCAGACGCCAAGATTTTTGGGCGCGGATTTAAAAACGACCTCATACACATTGGAAAAGAACGACAGGATGATATCGTGGGTCATGTAGATGGAATACGACCACAGCCCAATACTGCGCAAGGGTGCCGTGTCCAGTAGCCGCCCGACAAGACCATGGATAGGACTGGCAAATACCATCAACATCAAACAAAAGGAAGCCAGCGTCACCGCAAGATAGCCGTCGCCCCGATGCGCCAGAGACACAGCTGCCAATGTGAATATAACAGCGATGATTTCCAGCACATGAATATTGAAACGCGCTAACCCATGGGCAATTTCATCCTTCCAGCGATACAAGAGTACCCCGCAATAAAACGCTGACATGCAGCGGATAAAACCGTAATCATAGGTTCCGTCCATTTGTCCTGCGGGGTTAACACTGAAGAGGAAGGCGTAGCCGGGAATAATGATCAGCAAAGGAAAGATTCTGCTGGCGCTGCGGTCCAGAGTGGTCAATAAAATAAAGAAAACAATGTAGGTAAAAAACTCAACACTGATGCTCCAGCTGGGATGATTCCACGACAGGTAATCATGCACCCCCATGGCGTGCACCAAAAACAGGTTACTGATAAAGCTGTAGGCGTTGTTATGTTCGAACTGGTCTACACCGCCATAACCAGCGCTGATAAAGTACTGCTTGGCCAAAATATAAGGCACCCAGACCAGGAGCATAAATAAATGTAGGGGGTAAATTCGGCCGAGTCGCAGGCTGATGTATTCACGAAATGCAAAACCCTGGCGGATTTTATCGGCATAGGCGAGCGTCAAAACAAACCCGGATAAGATAAAAAAGAAATCCACAAACAGATAACTGTTTTTAACAAAATCGAGGCTTTTGGTTCCAACAATAAAATGAGAATGGAAAAGTAAGACAAGACACGCCGCAACACCGCGCAACGATTCCAGCTTGCTGTACATGGCAACCCCCTTTGCATTGTGACGATTTCAGCTTCAAGCAGCCAAACTGCCGCAGCCTAATCCGGAGATAAAGAAAGAACAATGACAAACGGGCGGAATAAAGACGAAAAAACTTTCTATTTATCACAAAAACCGTAATTGCTGTCGCGCAAATAATTTCATGTGCACTTACTCAACATAAACTGACAGCAGTACGCAAACGATAATAGGGGTGGAGGGATGAATTGGCAAACCGGTGATAAAAATAAACCCCCGCTGCGGGGGGCAGCGAGGGTTTGTGTCTTACAGGATGGGAGCCCTACCTTAGGCTGATATATGGCGCAACTCCTGTTGATCCTTGCCACACAGATCCGTGTGTATGCGTCCGTAACAGGTGCCATTATTGTTGAACGGCACGTCAGGCGCCAGTGGGCATTGGCGGAGAGTTTTGTAGGATATGTCTCACACGCCAGTGGATTTTGACTAACCCAGAGGCCGCATCAGAAACTCCTGCCATGTTGTCCTGACCGGGTTTATAATCGCGCCCTCGCAGGCGGCGCCATACCACTAGCGGCGCAACGACTAAGCCCCACAACCTGGAGCAGACTATGGCGGTAAAAAAGAAAGGCGCAGACTTTGAGCAATCGCTTAATGCGCTGGAAACCCTGGTTAATAAGATGGAACAGGGCGACATGACACTGGAAGAGTCACTCAAGGCGTTCGAAACCGGCATCCAATTGACACGGGAATGTCAGGCACGACTGACAGCCGCTGAGCAACAGGTACAGAAACTGGTGGAGAACCAGGGAGTTATTAACCTTGAGCAATTCGATGCCCAAGGCGATGACGAATGAGTGAAGACTTTAGCCTCTTTGTGGCCGACTGCCGCCACCGTGTCGATAATGCCCTGCAGAACCTGTTACCTGTCACCATGGGTGCCGGTGAACGCCTGCGGGACGCTATGCGTTACAGTCTGTTCAACGGCGGCAAGCGCGTACGCCCCATCCTCGTCTACGCTAGTGGGTTGGCGGTCAGCGACGTAGTAAACCCGGCGCAACAGGCTTCGCTCGATACCATCGCCTGCGCGCTTGAATGCATCCATGCCTACAGCCTGGTTCATGATGATCTGCCCGCCATGGACGACGACGACCTGCGACGCGGCAAGCCCACCTGTCATATCGCCTTTGATGAAGCTACCGCCATTCTCGCGGGTGATGCGCTGCAAACCCTGGCGTTTGAATTACTCGGTGATGCACCTCATCTGGACGCCCCTTGCAAAATTACCTTGCTACAACACTTGACCCGCGCTTCTGGGGTGAACGGCATGGTATTAGGCCAGGCCATTGATCTGGCTGCGGTCAACCGTCAATTAGACTTGGCGCAACTGGAGGCTATGCACCGCCATAAAACCGGTGCATTAATCAGTGCCAGCGTCGCCATGGGCGCTATTGCCTGTGGTGCAGATGAAACACGATTACAAGCCCTCAACACCTATGCTGCCGCTATTGGGCTGGCGTTTCAGGTGCAGGACGACATCCTGGACGTTACCACCGATACCGCCACACTCGGCAAGCAACAGGGTGCGGATATAGCGCGCAATAAGCCTACCTATGTCTCTCTATTAGGGTTGGATAACGCACGCGCCAAAGCACGGGAATTGCACCAGAACGCTCTGGCGGCGCTAACGGATTTTGATCAACGGGCTCAACCGTTGCGGGCACTTTCGGCGTATATCATAGAACGCAGTCACTGAGCCGTTGCCTTAACCTGAGGATGCGCATGTAATCGGATGCTAGGCAATAAGCCACAGCCCGCCTACAATGTCGCCCTTTGACCGGCGCAATATAAGATCAATTTTGACCAACCGATGGCAGTCAATGTTTAACGAAATACCCACCAGCCGACCGTCCACCCCGCTTCTGGATAGCATTGACTCTCCAGCGGAGCTGCGTGCGCTTAACGAGAAACAGCTGCCTGAACTGGCCGAAGAGCTACGCGCTTTCCTGCTTTACACGGTGGGCCAGACCGGTGGTCATTTTGGTGCCGGCCTCGGTGTGGTGGAACTGACCATTGCCCTCCACTACGTCTACCAGACTCCTGATGACCGCCTGGTTTGGGACGTGGGCCACCAGACTTACCCGCACAAAATTCTCACCAATCGCCGTGAACGGATGCACAGCATGCGTCAGGGTGGTGGTTTGTCCGGTTTTCCCAAACGTGATGAAAGCGATTACGACACCTTTGGCGTCGGCCACTCCAGCACGTCGATCAGCGCCGCATTGGGCATGGCGATTGGCAGCCAGATGGCCGACAGCGAGCGCAAATGTGTCGCCGTGATCGGCGATGGTGCCATGACGGCCGGTATGGCGTTTGAGGCGTTGAACCACGCGGCGCATATCGACAGCGACATGTTAGTCATCCTCAATGACAACAATATGTCGATCTCCCCCAATGTAGGTGGCCTGGCCACGTATCTTTCCAAGATCTGGGGCAGCAAGTTTTACAACTCCTTGCGCGAAGGCAGCAAGCAAGTACTCACTAAAATTCCGCAGGCTTGGGAATTCGCCCGCCGCACCGAAGAACATTTCAAGGGGTTTGTCTCTCCCGGTACCTTGTTTGAGGAGATGGGCTTCAACTATATCGGCCCCATCGATGGCCATGACCTGATCAGCCTGGTGCGCTACCTGCGCAACCTACGGGAGGTCAAAGGCCCGAAGTTACTCCATGTGATTACCCAAAAAGGCAAGGGTTTCGGCCCGGCCGAGCAAGATCCGGTGGGGTATCACGCGCTCAACAAGATCGAGCCGAAGAAGACCGTTATCAAGAACGCCAACATCGCCATCAAACCCAAATACCAGCAAGTTTTTGGTGACTGGTTATGTGACATGGCAGCGCAGGACGAACGCTTGGTCGGCATTACCCCCGCCATGTGCGAAGGCTCGGGCATGGTGGAGTTTGCACAGAATTTCCCCGAGCGCTTTTACGATGTCGCCATCGCCGAACAACATGCAGTTACCTTCGCCGCCGGTATTGCCTGCGAAGGCCAAAAACCGGTAGTGGCGATTTACTCTACCTTTTTACAGCGTGCGTATGATCAGTTGATCCACGATGTAGCCCTGCAAAATCTCGACGTTACCTTTGCCATTGATCGTGCCGGCATGGTGGGCGAAGACGGCGCAACCCACGCCGGGGCCTTTGATATCAGCTTCCTCCGTTGCATTCCCAACATGGTGATCGCCGCGCCGAGCGATGAAAACGAATGCCGTCAGTTGCTCTATACGGCCTACCAACATCCCGGCCCCGCCGCCGTGCGTTATCCGCGCGGAACCGGCACCGGGGTAGCCATCAATGCCACCATGACAGCTTTACCCCTTGGGAAAGGTCTAATCAAACGCGAGGGCAAACAGGTGGCGATTCTCAACTTCGGCACCTCATTGGCTAGCGCTTTACAGGCAGCCGAAAAACTCAATGCCAGCGTTTGTGATATGCGTTTTGTCAAACCGCTGGACACTGAGTTGATTGAACGTATGGCCGCCGAGCACAGCGTGTTGGTAACGCTCGAGGAAAATGTCATTGCCGGTGGCGCAGGTGCGGCGATCAGTGAATACCTAGCGAGTATCGGTGTGGTTATGCCAATTTTGCACCTGGGATTCAGTGACCGTTTTGTTGAGCAGGACAGCCAAAAACAACAACTGGTTGATCAGGGGCTGGATGCAGCCGGTATCGAGCAGGCGATAATGACACGCCAGGCATTACTGGCAGGAAAAAAGATCGTTGCGGGCTAATTGATTTCTTCAGGAGAAAACTATGAGCGGCCATATTGCCAAGCTATCCCATCAAGTGTTTTTCTGGCTGAAAAATCCTGACTCTGCCGAAGACCTGGAGCAATTACTCGTCGGTATCCGCAGTTTGTCCGCCATTGAAACCGTGCGCGGCATGCATGTGGGCGT
>CAMPIG010000304.1 GCA_946886255.1 uncultured Cellvibrio sp.
ACGCTTTAAGGATAACTATCATGAGTGACGTACAGCACCACCAACTGATTATTCTTGGTTCAGGCCCTGCCGGATATACGGCAGCCATCTATGCCGCTCGTGCCAATCTAAAACCGGTCGTTATTACAGGTATGCAGCAAGGTGGTCAGCTAACAACCACAACTGAAGTGGAAAACTGGCCCGGTGGCCCTCATGACCTCCAAGGACCCGACTTAATGGTTCAGATGCAAGAACATGCTGAGCGCTTTGATACACAGATCATTTTTGACCACATCCATGAGACTGTATTGACCGAACGTCCGTTCAAATTGCTCGGCACCAACACTTATACCTGTGATGCTTTGATCATTGCTACAGGCGCTTCCGCCCAATACCTGGGTCTTCCATCAGAAGAAGCCTTCATGGGTAAAGGCGTAAGCGCCTGTGCTACCTGTGACGGATTCTTTTATCGTGGCCAAAAAGTTGCGGTAATTGGTGGCGGCAATACGGCGGTAGAAGAAGCCTTGTACCTGTCCAATATCGCCAGCGAAGTGACCCTGATTCACCGTCGGGATAAATTAAAGTCCGAAAAAATCCTGCAGGACAAGCTGTTGGCCAAAGCAGCGGATGGTAATGTGCGAATTATCTGGAACCATACCTTGGAAGAAGTTCTCGGTGAAGACAGTGGTGTTACCGGTCTACGCCTGAAAAGCACCCAGGACGGTAGCACCCAGGACATTGATGTTGCAGGTGTATTTATCGCTATTGGTCACAAGCCTAATACCGATATTTTTGCTGGCCAACTTGATATGAAAGATGGCTACATCAAGGTAACCAGTGGTTTGCACGGGAATGCCACTGCAACCAACATTCCTGGTGTGTTCGCCGCAGGTGATGTTGCTGACCATGTTTACCGTCAAGCTATTACATCTGCCGGCGCTGGCTGTATGGCTGCGCTTGATGCTGAAAAATACCTGGATAATATCTAATCGCTTCTCAGGATTGCCTCTCCACAGAGGCAATCTGTCCTCACCAGCAAATAACGTGTGCTGTCGCACTCAGTTAGCCACGCCTGCTTTCTATTGCATATTCCTTAAGCGCTTGATTTTTAAAGCTTTAAATTCAATGGAATGACGATCACGTCGGATAAGATCCAAATATCCGCGCCACCCTGTAGTCAATTTCCTACAAAAAATAGCGATTTTCTCGACTATCTGCGACACCTTATTTTCTGGAGAATAGCTTTTAACAAGGAAGTACACATTGATGTACCCAGGCCAAGAAAGGTCAAAGGAAGCGCCCCACTCTATGTAAGGAAGTACGAAGGAATGTGTGCCGTATAAGGATGTTGTAAACACGGAAGGACAGGCACAAGAGTGGAACAGCAAGGTTGGTCAGCAGGACGCTGAGTTTTAATTACTAAATTCTTTAGCAATTAAAGTAAAACCTGGAGAGGAGCTGGAAAGCTATGGGGCTAACCGCAAGGTTGGCCCCACTCTTTTTTACATCAAGAATATCGGCCAATAAAAATAGACCCGATGCCTTTAGAAATTTTCCTGCAAATATTGCTTAGCCAATCGGGCTGAATCACCACTGCCAGCAGCGACATCTTCAAGCAACTTTCTGCCTTGATCATCTTCCCCTAGCAAGTGGTATACCTTACCCAGCTTGAACTTCGCATCAGGTACTTTGCGATCATTAGGAAACTTCTCAAGCAATTGAGTAAACCAATTTCGCGAATCAGATAATTCATTCTTCAGCAGGTAGATTTCTCCCAGCCAATAATAGCTATTGCCCGCATAGGCGCCGTTGGGAAAACGGGAGAGATGGTCTTTAAAGGCCGCAATGGCGGGATCAATCTGACGCTGCTTCAACAGGTTATATGCTGCAGCATAGACCTCGGCTTCACCGAGAGCACTATTGGAATTTGGAGTAGAGACACCGCCACCTGCACTTTCAACCGGTGACGGCGACAAAAGAGAAGTATCAACAGGAGCAGGATTGCTACCACCAGACAATGCATTCAAGCGTTTATCCAGATCAAGGTAATTATCCATTTGCTGCTGTTTTAAACGAGAAATCTCGTGAGCTTGTTCCTCTACCAAACCTCGTAGCAGAGAAACTTCTTCCTTGAGTGATTGGAGTTCAAAATATGCATTCGTTTGAGCGTTAACCGACTCAATCGGTTGAGCCACCCCAGAGAGTGGTCTCTGGGGTGAGGATTCAACAACCCGCACTTGCGCCTGGGATGCAGGGACTGCAATAAACAGAACAGCAGCTAACAGGTATTTCGACATACGAGTTGTTGACTCTTGATTAATACTTCAGTTCTACACGACGGTTTTGAGCGTAAGAAGATTCGTCGCTGCCAGTAGCAATCGGACGCTCTTCACCGTAGCTCACAACTTCCAAAGAAGAAGCGCTTACACCTTGCAGTACCAGGAAATCGCGTACAGCGTTTGCACGACGCTCACCCAGAGCAATGTTGTATTCGCGAGAACCGCGCTCGTCAGCGTGACCTTCCAGACGGGTAGCAGCACCAAAAGACTTCAAACGGTCTGCATGAGCCAACAACAACGCACGAGTCTCAGGTTTCAGGGTAGCTTGGTCGAAGTCGAAGTAAACGATGGTTTCAAGCGGTGCTTGCTCTTCAACAGGATCGTTAACAGTTTCTTCCACTACAGGAGCGGTAGTGGTGGTTTCGTCATCCTGAGTGTTGCTGCTGGAGCAACCAACCAGGAAAGACATAATAACGGCGAAGGTTAAACCTTGTTTTAATGATTTAGTGATCATGTGTGTGTAACTCCAATCAAGTGGTGAACTAGCAGTACTGAGGTTTATTTAAAAAAATGGTGACCATGCGGGCTCCCGCACATCACCTTGTTTTGATGGTAGACGAACTCTGGTTCTGGCATCCAAGGAAACCGCTGCCAGTATACCCTTACCACCAAAGCGAGTCGCATACATCAGCATAGCGCCATTGGGAGCTATAGTAGGCGACTCGTCTAAATCTGTCTCTGTCAAAATGCGTAAATTTCCAGTCTTAAGGTCTTGTGCAGCGAGGTGATATGTACCACCGCGTTGATGAACCATAACCAAGCTTTTACCATCAGGAGAGACGCGACCACGAGTGTTTTGCTCGCCGTCAAAGGTTACACGCTCCACCTGCAAAGTTGCAACATTTACTTGGTATATTTGTGGCTTTCCTCCGCGATTGGAGGTGAAAATAATGCCAGTACCATCTGCAGTCCATGCAGGTTCAGTATCAATTCCAAAATGATTTGTCATGCGCGACAGTTGTCGAGTAATAATATTCAACGTATAAATTTCCGGATTGCCGTCCTTAGATAAAACTAATGCCAGACGCTGACCATCCGGTGCCCATGCAGGCGCACCATTTAATCCTTTAAAATTTGTCAGTTGCTCTCTTCTGCCTGTCGCAATTTCCTGAACATAAACTGCCGGACGATCCGACTCAAAAGAAACATATGCAACCCGACGCCCATCCGGAGACCACATCGGTGACATAATCGGTTCACCAGACTCAAGCAATAACCGCGAACGAGCCCCATCCACATCCGACAACATCAATCGATATTTATCGCTTATGCCTTTCCGCTGAAAAGCTTCTATATAAATCAGCTTGGTGGAAAATATGCCACGAATACCAGTAATAGTTTCATAAACCTTGTCACTGATGTGGTGAGCCAGGTCACGCAATTGAGCTTCCGTCCCATCAACTGACAATTTTGGTAATACTTTGCGCTGACCCAGGACATCAAACAGTTGATAGCTGGCGTAATAACGCCCTGCACGCTGCTCTACAGAGCCTATTAATAAATATTCTGCCTTGAGCACATTCCAATCGCGATAATGCACTTCAGCTTCGTTACGTGGGAAAGACAACATATCAGTTCGCGGAATTGCGGCAAACTGACCGGTGAATTCCAGATCATTACTGACAATTTCACTGATGTCTTCCGATAACGCCAAGCCTTGAGTGGCCATGGGGACTACCGCAATGCGAGTCGGATTGTCCGCCCCGCGAGAAATTTGTATTGTTAACTGGGCTTGTGCCATGCCTGAAATCAAAAGCACAAAAAACAGCAAATAACGTTTCACTGACGTAAATCCTCTGGCTGGAATAATAATCGGAATACTCGAAAGTTACGCTCAAATAAATCTGACGGCATACCCATAATCTCGGTAAAGCGATCAACCCGCTTTACTGCCTGCTCGGCCGAGCGATCAAATGCGACATCACCGCTACTTTTAATTACCCGCACATTCACTACCTGACCGGTCGGAACCATATTGATTTCCAGAATCGCCTGCATGCCGTTTCTGGCGGAGGGCGGACGACTCCAATTTTGAATAATCCGCTCCTGTATTAGCGCCTCGTAGCTCTGGACATTAGCATCATCACTACGTTCACTGAGAAACTGCTCTTCCTTTTGTAACGCTGCCTCAAGTCGCTCCATTGCTTCACGCTGTTGCTGTTCACGCTTTTTACGTTCAGCTTCTGCCTGACGCTTTTTTTCTTCCTCTTCCTTTTTGCGCTGTTGTTCAGCTTTGGTTTTCGCTTCCGCCTGTTTAGCCTGCTCAGTCTTTATTTTTTGCAGACGCGCTTCTTCTGCCTTGGCTTTTGCTTCCTGATCTTTTTTCTGTTGGATTTTTTTTGCTTCGGCTTGTTGGCGCTCTTGCTCGTCCTGACGTTTACGCTCCTGCTTTCGTTGTGCCTCCAGCACTTGAGGTTTTGGCTGTTGGGGCGCAGCAATAGCTTTAGGGGTCATATCAACCAGCGTCGCCTTTACATAATGTGGCTTGTATACCGTTTCTTCCGGTTTGCTTTGCATCCAATTGCCAGCAATAAAAATCAATAATGCCGTGTGCAAAGTTACACTGAGCAATACCGGTACGGTAAAAAATCTGTCCAGCTTCATAGATACCTAACGAGGAGGCTCAGTAACCAAGCCGACGGAGGGAGCCCCGGCACTTTGCAATTCGCTCATCAGCGAGACAACCACACCGTAGTCCACGCTGTGATCGCCTTGCACCAGAACAAGAGTCTTGGGGCTCTGGCGCAGCACCTTGCTCACCATGTCTTTGATTTCTGCCAAAGGACGAGCCTGCTCCGCATCGCCGCCCAGTGTAATGTAGTAGCTTCCGTCCTTTTTGACAGAAACCGTAATCGGTTCTTCATCTTTGTTATCGATTGGCTCTGATGCAGCCTGTGGCAGCTCTACTTTCACCCCCTGGGTAAGCATCGGTGCAGCGACCATAAACACAATCAACAGCACCAACATCACATCGATATACGGCACCACGTTGATTTCAGCCATCGGCTTCTTTTTTACTTTTGGACCAAATCCGGACATATCGTTTAACCCTGAAAATTAAATTTAACTCAGGAGGAAACCTGCTTGCTGTGCACCTGGCGATGCAGGATAGCGGAAAACTCTTCTGCGAAAGTCTGGTAATTTCCCATCAAGGTTTCGGCACGCGTCGAGTAGCGGTTGTAAGCCAATACCGCCGGAATTGCTGCAAAAAGGCCCATCGCTGTAGCTACCAGTGCTTCGGAGATACCGGGGGCGACCGTGGCTAATGTTGTCTGGTGCACATTCGCCAGGCCGCGAAATGAATTCATGATTCCCCACACAGTACCGAACAAACCGATGTAAGGACTGACAGAGGCAACACTGGCCAGAAATGGCAAACTGGCTTCCAGTTTTTCTTCCTCACGCGCCAGGGCTACACGCATAGCCCGCTGCGCGCCCTCCATCACTGCATCCGGGTCAGCGCCGGTCTGTTGGCGCAAACGGGTAAATTCTTTGAACCCGGCCCGGAAAATATTCTCCACGCCGTCGGTATCATTGCGGCCATTGCCTTGGCGAAACAACTGATTGAGGTCGATACCGGACCAAAACTGTTTTTCAAATGCGAGGAAAGCGTTGTGAGCTTTGCGCTGGTACATGCCGCGCTGAAAAATCATCACCCAGGAAACCATGGAAG
>CAMPIG010000305.1 GCA_946886255.1 uncultured Cellvibrio sp.
TAAACTGCGCTAAAACGCATCCGCGTTTTTTGCGGAGAATCAGTATCATGAGCAGCACCTTAAGCCCTGAATACCTACAACGCTTTGGCGGTATTGCCCGGCTCTATGGTCAGGCAGCACTGGCAGCCTTGGCAAACGCGCATTTTGCGGTGATCGGGCTCGGCGGTGTCGGCACCTGGGTGGCGGAGGCGCTGGCGCGCAGTGGGGTTGGTGAGCTGACACTGATCGAACTGGATGATGTGTGCGTGACCAATACCAACCGCCAATCCCATGCCCTCGCGTCGCAAATCGGGCGCTCGAAAAACCAGGTGATCTGCGAACGCTTGCGCGATATCAATCCGGAAATCCGCCTGCACGCGATCGAAGATTTTATTGATCGGGACAACATGACTGCACTGATTGGCAAGCAGCATCATGTCGTGATTGATGCGATGGATGCGGCGCATATCAAGGCGCGTCTGGTAGCTTACTGCAGCGCGGTAAAAGTTCGCTTGATTGTGGTGGGCTCATCGGGCGGCAAACGTAATCCGCAACTGATTCGGGTTGATGATCTCGGCCGCACCGAGAGCGACCCCATGCTCGCCAAGATCCGCACACACCTGTATCGCCACCACCATTTCGCCCGCGATAAGCACCGCAAGTTTCGGGTGGACGCGGTCTATTCCACCGAACAGATGGTCTATCCCAAGCCCGATGGCTCCGTATGTATGGAAAAGCAGGTTTTGCAGGACGGGGTAAAACTGGACTGTGCCGGCGGTTTCGGGTCATCGATCATGGTGACTGGCAGCTTCGGGTTTCTGGCGGCCAACCGCGCGATTGAACGCTATCTGCAGCACGTGAATGAATCGGCAATCGATTAATGTAACCCCGCTTCAATCCCGGCCAACTCGCAGGCGCGGATGGCCATCGCGCGAAAGCCGTTATTGCGCGACGGTGTCATGTGTTTTTCTAATCCGGCCTCGCGCAGCAACCCGGTGAGATTCAACTGCGCCAACTCACCGTCGGTTTTGTCATCAATATGAACCAGAAGCAACGCCGCCAAGCCTTTGATAACCCGGCTGTCACTGTCAAAGGCAAATCGGTGCCGACCATTACCATAGTCGTGGGCCATCCAGGCTGAGGTTTCGCACCCCTTGATTGCATAAATCGGTTGGCGCAAGTCCGCCTTGGGCGCAATCAGCCGCCCCCAATCGGTTATCAAACGGTATTTACTTTGCCAGTTATCCGCCGCCAGCAATTGCGCCAGTGACACCGCACTCAGGTCAGCGTAGATCACTGCAACATCCCCGCCGATAAGCCGAACAATCGCCGGCGGTTCTCAGTAGTCTGGCGAGCTATGTCCGCAACGGATTGCTGACGCAACTCGGCAAGCACACGAGCAGTGTCCGGCAAATATTGGGGGCTGTTGCGCTCGCCCTGCCGGCCGCACAGCGGCATGTCCGGTGCATCACTCTCCAGCAGCAACGCACCGAGTGGCACCTCGCACACAGTCTGCCGGGTTTTATGTGCTCGATCGTAGGTGATGGTGCCGCCGATACCCAGATAAAAGCCTAACTCAATGTAAGTTTCCGCGATCTGGGTACTGCCGCTGAAGGCATGAATCACCCCGCCCGCCGATGGCCGATGCCGACGCAATAACGCAATGACTTCGTTGTGAGCTTTGCGGCAATGAATGATCAATGGCTTGTTCAACTCGCAAGCCATCTCCACCTGCATGGCAAAGAGTGTTTGCTGAAGCGGGAAGTCACTGTCAGTAAATTTATCGAGGCCGCATTCACCCACCGCGACATATGGCGATGCCGTTAAAGCCTGCCGCAAGGTGTTGCGCAACCTATCCAGGTCAACTTCCGCCAAACGCGCTCCGACCAGCGCCTTCACCCACCAGGGGTGGATACCTGCCGCACAATAAATACCGGGATAGTCAGCGCTGATTGTGGTTGCCGCTTGCCATTGGTCCGGTGCAACCCCGGGGATGATTAATTGCTCGACACCCAGCTTTCTGGCCGCCGCCCAGACCTCTGAGCGATCGCCATCAAAAGCAGCAAAATCAAAATGACAGTGGCTATCTATTAATGCGGGCAAGACCGACACAGAAAGCTCCCAAAAACACAACGTGAAGATAAGGGGAATTATAAAGGAAGGATTCTTAATGGCGGGCCAAAGTTTCTCTGAGCCCGTTTTATTGAGCTCAAAAAACAAAAACCCGCCGAAGCGGGTTTTTGTCATGCAAACAGCCTTGTTTACGCAGCGTTTTTCTTTCTCAGCAATCCCAAGCCGATCAGTCCCAGCGCAAGCAGTGCTACAGAACCCGGCTCTGGAACAGAGGTGGTCACCACTTTCAGCGTAGATGTACCCACATAGAAATCACCGAAATCACTCCACACTTTTACGGACAATAAGCCAGTGTTATTGAGTGAAACCAGTGAGTTCAGGCCCAGCGCGCCGGTCCAGTCACTGGTCGGTACATAGATAAATGCACCGTCCAGAAAATCGATAGTACCGACAACGATAGTGGCCAGCTCACCCAAGTCCAGAAAACCGCGGTCATCCCAGAACTCGATGGACAAGGTAGCGCTTTCAGCAGTACCAGCCACAAAGCCATCATCATTGATATCGTGGGTCCAGCTCGTTGAGTCCCACCAATTTACAAAGGTATCAACATCTTCCACATCAGTGATAACAGCGGCATAACCGCTGGCACTGAACAGCAGAGCTGATACGGCGATAAGTTTTTTAAACCATTGAAAGTTCATAATTATTCGTCCTTTAAGACACAGCTATCCGACCTGGTATACGGCCGGCAAAAGTTCAGGTTGTCGATATCTCACACCATTGAGCTTCTACCATGGCGCGCAAGCCTTCTAAAAGCATGAATCAGGCCAAAACGGAAAAGTTCATCTATATCAACCATTTATTGATATATACTTCACACTTTCAATCAAAAATCTGTAAAAGGAACCGACTGAAATGCTTCCAACACCTTAAAAATGTAAATTTTGGCGACACCGCATTCCACCGCTTCCTTTGAAAAAATAACAATGCCGGAGAGGCACTTTTGAGAGGTGTAAAAAACCTCGATTGATGTTTCACACAGACAGGAACCTTCCAATCGCCGCTGCAGAGTATAAGGACCAGCGCCCTGATCAAAATATCACCAACTGTAGCGGCGACCGTGAAACCATTTCTCCTTGCATCTTTTACAAGCATCCACCAGCCCGGCTAAAAATTTTGCTCCGAAACTCCCGCACAAATGAATAAATCGTCGACACCCAAGTCCGGCAACCTGACCGTATGCTTGCCGGACAGGTTGAGAGGTCACGTAAAAAAACCCGACATGCAAAAAGGAGCCGTTTTATTGCGTGGCTAAGATTAAAAAAATGAAGTGAGTTTGAGAAATATCTTGTCCGGTCTGCACAAAAAATTGTATAAGCAATGCACAAGGATTTTCATGAGAGACATTCGCATGAACAATAAAACAGCTATACATTTCTCCACCCTGCCGGGTATACCTCGATTACCTCCGCCCAAAAAATTCCACCTTTGTTTGCCATAACCTCATTGTCAATCGCACTGTTTCAAAATCACCGGATATCAATATCCCTAACCGGCCAAGGATTTATCACATGGCGGCGTCTTATGATCAAACAACTGATTGGTTGCACTCCAGATGACAGAAGCTGACAACATTCGTCTGGCACAACAGGGCCACAGAGCAGCGTTCGAGACGTTGCTCAATGCCCATTACGACACTATTTTTCGCTTCGCGTACAAGTGGTGCGGGAACCATGCCGATGCAGAAGATGTAACGCAACAGGCGTGTATCAAACTGGCTCGGACGTTGACCCAGTTTCGTTTTGAGTCGGCCTTTACGACCTGGCTCTATCGCCTCGTCATCAACTGCGCCAAAGATTGGCAACGCAGCCAGTCGCGCCACTGGAGTGAAGATAGCGGGGGCGAAGATGATGTACCGGCAGAAGCGTGCGATAGTCAAGACAATCCCGCTGAAACCAATATCTATTTACAGCAGATACTCAGCATTCTCGACGATATGGCCGACGGCTTTAAAGAGACCGCCTTGCTGGTTCACGCTGCAGGCATGACCCACGCCGAAGCGGCCGGCGTTTTATCCATCAAGGAAAGCACGGTGTCCTGGCGGTTACATGAAATTCGCAAACAACTCCTTCTTTTACAGGTTCCCTCCGCCGCGTTACAGGAGGCAAGACTATGACTGATGACGTAATTGACAAAGCATTCAGCACCAACCCCAAACCGGACAGCGAGGCGAAAAAGCGCACGCTGAATCTGGCACTGATGGAGTTTGATGCGGTGCAAGAAGCCTTGGCGCTGGAACAACAAGCAGCAGAAGTACAGCCGGCCGAAGTGCAAGCCGCCAAAAAAAATCCGGCTTCACAAAAAAAATCATTCGGGCTCCAAGGTTTTCTGGCTTGGCTTCGTCCTATGGGTACCAACAACCCGAACAGGACAGATTCCATGAACAGTAACGCCTTTAATTTTGCTCAAAAGAAACTATTGATCAGCGGCCTGGCGACTTGCAGCCTTGCTGTGGTTGGCGTACTGCTGTTTCAGCAGATGCCGCTGTATACAGCCAGCTCCACGACGGATGAAATGGCGATGTCGAAAGAATTAAGACGTCCCGATTTAAGCGCCGCAACGGATCATGCTGTTGAAAAGATCATCGTGACAGGTGTGCGCGAGTCTGAGATTGCCACTGAATACTCACCGGCCGAACCTCAAGCCCTTGCAGAACATAAAGTGATGTCCGCCAAACGCGCCCAGGAAACTGCGCGCCTTGCCATGCCTGCCAGTCCTGCGCCATCCATCACAACGGCTAGCGACTTGGCAGCCGCACCGCCGCCCGCCGAATTTCGCGATCGCTTTGCCGAGTTCCAGGAAAATTCCGTCAAGGCGGTTAGCGAAGAACCCGTGTCGACATTTTCAATTGATGTGGACACCGCAGCCTATAGCTTTGTGCGCCGCACCCTGAACAATGGCTATTTGCCCCCTAAAGATGCCGTGCGCGTTGAAGAGCTGGTGAATTATTTTGATTATCAGTATCCCGTGCCGAACGATAAAAAATCACCGTTCTTACCCAGTGTTTCGGTGATGGATTCGCCCTGGAAGGCAGGTAATAAATTAATCCACATCGGCATTAAAGGTTACCAACTGCCAGCGGGCGCTACACCGCGCAGCAATCTGGTGTTTTTGCTGGATGTGTCAGGCTCCATGCACAGCCCGGATAAGTTGCCCTTGGTTCAACAATCCATGGAATTATTGCTGAACAATTTAAAACCCGAGGATACCGTGGCCATTGTTGTGTACGCCGGTGCAGCAGGCACGGTCCTGGAACCCACGGCGGTGAAGGAAAAACAAAAAATCCTCAAGGCTGTGCAGCAATTGCAAGCGGGTGGGTCAACTGCCGGCGCGGAGGGTATTCAACGTGCGTATGAATTAGCGGAAGCCAATTTTGACTCCAAGGCCGTCAATCGCATTATTCTCGCCACCGACGGTGACTTTAATGTCGGCCCAACCGGCAACAGCGATTTACAAACCTTTGTGGAGCGAAAACGCGAGCAGGGTATTTATCTTTCGGTATTGGGTTTTGGCCAAGGCAATTATCAGGATGCCATGATGCAAACCCTGGCGCAGCATGGCAATGGTATAGCAGCATATATCGATACGCTGAGCGAAGCGCAAAAAGTCCTGGTACATGAGGCAACCTCCACGCTGTTTCCCATTGCCAATGATGTAAAGATTCAAGTCGAATTTAATCCGGCTACTGTGGCGGAGTATCGCTTGATCGGTTATGAAACCCGCGCATTACAGCGTGAAGATTTCAACAACGATAAAGTCGATGCCGGAGATATCGGCGCCGGCCACAGTGTGACCGCAATTTATGAAATTACACCGGTCGGTGAAGGCAAGCC
>CAMPIG010000306.1 GCA_946886255.1 uncultured Cellvibrio sp.
AGGTCAGCGATGGATTAGGGCGTTATAACCAGGCGGGCGAGCAACATCATCCCAAATTACCGCGCAGTTCACCCAAAGATAAACGGATTCATGAGTTTGCCAAACAAATTGGTGATTACCTGACGAATGAACACAATAAAGGCCATTTTTCCAAGTTGGGTATTGTTGCCGAACCTCATATGTTAGGTGAGTTGCGTTCACAACTGGATAAGAACCTGACGAAAGATATCTGCTTTGAGATTGATAAAAATATTACGACGTTGGGTGAAGACGAATTGCGCGAATGCCTGCCGGAAAAACTGACGCAGCATTGATTTCGCAACAGACTACAAAAACCACAAAACAGGATGACATGATGCAGAACCCGGAAGAAAAACCTGATCACACCCCTGACCCCTTTAAACCGGAACATCCGGATTGGCCGCCGGAAAAATTACCGCCGGATGCGCCAACAGAAGAGCCACCCGGTGAACCGGCAGAAGTGCCCCCGATAGACCCGCCGCAGGAGTTGCCGCCTGTGTCACCACCACCTGGCGTACCGGGAGGCCAACCTAAAGAAATTCCTTAAGGCGTCTCGTTTTTTAATATGGGGAAATGTACGCTGATGCACAAGCCTCGGTTATCCAGCCCTTCGGTCACTTCCAGTTCGGCGCCGTGGGAATGTGCGATGCGGCGTACCAATGAAAGACCGATACCGCTGCCGCGCCGATGATCCTGATCAGCCCGATAAAAGCGTTCAAAGATGCGAGCACGTTGCTCAGGATCGGGCACGCCGGGTCCGTTATCTTTCACGCATAAAGTGATACCGTCGGTGGATGGCGCTATGCCACACATCAACTCAATACGGCTGCCTTGGCCGGAATAGCGCAAAGCATTGTCCAATAAATTACGCAATAAAATCCCCAACTCATCTACATCGCCACAGACAAAGCAGGGCTGTGCTTCGATGATTATCACTTGTTGTCGTTGTTGCGCCACTATGTCAAATTCATCGGCCACCAGTTTAATAACGCGCACCAAATCAACGCGCTCATGTTTAATGCCGTAATTGGACTCCAGCCGCGCAGAATCCAGCAGTTGTTGGGTTAGCCGCGTACCTCGTTCTACCGCTGTAACCAAGCGTGCGAGCGCAGCCCGGGTTTCCTCTGCCGTAGTGGAACCGGCGGCTACTTGTGCGTGGGTTTGTATCGCCGCCATGGGAGTGCGCAATTCATGGGCTGCATCAGCAATAAATTGCCGCTCATTATTGATCGCGGTATCAATGCGCAACAGCAAACGATTAAATGATTCGATCAGCGGTTTTAATTCTTGAGGTAATTTGTTGGTGGACAGGGGGGTAAGGTCGAATTCCTCACGTTCTGCGATATCACTTTGTAATGACGTGACAGGCTTTAATGACCAGCGCACAACGGCTTTCAGGGTTAACGCCAGGGTGATAAACACCATTAACGCGGCGAGGAACGCACCTTTAATCCAGTGTTTTAAGTCCATTTTGAAGGCATCCCAGGGAATGCCGGTTTGCACGTAGACTTTCCCGGTGGCGTCTTGCACGCTATAAACGCGCCACTTGCGGTTATCGACCTCTTCAATGGAAAAACCATCCTGGAAATTCGGGCGTAGCGGGACGGTTGGTGATTCCATGGAACGGAGCAAACTGGTTCCATCACTACCCCAAATCTGGAAGCTCAAATCATCATGGCCCGCTTTTTCATCAGCCGACAATTGCAACCGGCGGGAATCTGCAGACAATAAGTTAATGTTTTCCGGCAAGGAGGTAATGATCTGATGTGCAACATCGCGCAGGGATTTGTCCCACCAGCCGGTATGCTCGCTGGTCATGGACGCGATATGCAAGCAAGACCAGAGCATCCACATACCGACCAACACCAACATGGTGGCGAGCAATAAACGTCCGCGCAGAGATTTCATATTTTTTCTTCACCGATGCGATAACCAAAACCGTGGATGGTGAGGATGATATCGTCACCGAGCTTGCGGCGCAGCTGGTGGATGTAAACCGCGACGGTATTACTTTCGATTTCGCCATCGCCGCCGTAGACCAATTGCTCCAGTTGTTCGCGGGGTACCGTGCGCCCTCGGCGCTCCATCAGTACCAGCAGCGTGCGATATTCATTGCGGCTCAGGTGAACCTGTTCAGCCTCGCGGGTGACGACACGGCTGCTGGGGTCCAACGTGATATTGCGGTACTGCAGCAGCGGCGAAACCCGGCCCTGGGTACGGCGGATCACAGCGCGCAAGCGTGCGCCTAATTCTTCCAGCTGAAAGGGCTTGACGAGATAGTCATCGGCTCCGGCATCCAAACCGCGAATGCGGTCGCTGAGCTGATCGCGGGCGGTAATAATAATGACCGGGGTCGTGTCGTAGCGGTCGCGCATAAATTTGAGCACCTGCAAGCCGGAGCCGCCGGGTAATCCGAGGTCGAGTAATACGGCCGAATAGGTGTGCTCAACGAGCGCGAGTTGAGCGGCAACACCATCTTCGGCGCGATTGATCTCCCAATGATCCTGGCGCAACCCGAAGCCGATGGCTTCTGCCAGCATATTGTCATCTTCAACCAACAGGATTTGCATAATGAACTCTCTCGCGACCGGGCAGGGTGCTATTGTAGCGGGGAAAGCGCATTATCCTCGATGGTTTTTAAGACTTCCTTAAGTCGCCTCGAATAGTTCTTGCGCCTTTCTTAACTCTTTTTTAAAAACCTTCGCTTATGATGGCATTGTTCACTCAGATGAACTGCCCGTCGGGAGTCATTGCCAGATTAGCCGATATCCTCCCCGGTAATCCTACAGCGAATCAACCTGATTTACCCCCATGGCCGACCAGGCCCGTCAAAACCTGCCTGTTTTTTTGCACGATACTCGCTAACTTCAATGGGAGAATCCAATGGTGACCTCAATTCATCACAAGAACGCCTTGATGATCAAACATTTTTTACACAGCGGCTATCAGGACAACCTGGATGTGCTGGACACCTGTGTAGCTGAGTCAGTGGTGTGTCATAACTTTCCGGAATTTAATCCGACCAGCCGCGAGGAATTCAAAGCCTTTTTTCGCTATATGGCCGATGCGATCAATCAATTGCATTTCAAGGTTGAACACCTCACCGCCGATGAGCAAACAGTGAAAGTACATTTTCATATCAGTGGTGTGCATCACGAAGAATTTATGGGTTTTCCCGCGAGCGGCAAACGCATTGATTTTCATGGCACCAGTGTGTATCGCCTGGAGCGGGAGATGATTGTGGAGGCGTGGATGTATACGAGCGAGGTGGTACTGTCGGACCTTTCATCGGTGACGCGGCGGCAGGAGTTGGTGCGCTTCGCTTTAACCTCGGGTGAGGCCGGTTTGCAACGTGCAGAACTGATGTTGTGAAAGGGACAGGGTTTTCAAAATTGTGGAAAGTGAGTTGGCCAAATTTATTAACCAGCCGAGGATGGTGGGCATAAGTCAGACGTAACGATTAGCTATTAAGACCAACACAATAATCCCCAGCATCAACGACACTGCCTGCCAAAACAATACCGGATTTTGATCAATTAATGGCGGGCGGGTTTTGTTGAGAAACTCCTTGTTGGGGTGGCGCAAGTCGTAAATAAACTCGGCGGCTTCGTGGTAGCGTTTGTAAGGATTGGGATGGACGGCTTGTTTGATGGCGTCATCAACCCAGGCGGGAATCTGACGGTCGTCTTTGGCGATGGGATTGTAATGCAATTTGTGTTGCGCGGCTTTGCTTCGGGTTTTCGCGATTTGTGTACCGTAGGGTAATTGGCCTGTGAGCATCTGATAGGTGATCACGCCGAGTGAAAAAATATCGGCACGGGTGCTGCCGATGTCGCCCAAAAAATATTCCGGTGCGGCATATTGGGCGGTGCCGAGAATGCTGTGCTGCTCGTGCGTACTTTCCACAATGCCGGCAACACGTGTCGCACCAAAATCAATAATCTTTACCGTCCCGGTGCTGTCGATCATGATGTTGTCCGGCCGCAGATCCTGATGCACCATCTCAAGTCGGTGAATGGCCCGCAGACCTTTCGCAATTTGCTCGACAATAACACGCACACTTTCAAGGTCCGGTTTTGGGTGATCAATCATCCACTGGGTCAGTGTTTGACCATCCACATATTCCATCACCGTGTATAAAAAATTGCGCTTCCTGGTGAGCATGTAGGCTTTTAACACATGGGCGTTATTGATGCGTTTGGCGATCCATTCTTCTGTTAATAATCGCTCCAGGTGCTGCTTATCCTGCTGTTGATCCACAGAAGGTGTTTTGATAATAACCGGCGTTTCGTTCTCCATATCGATAGCGAGGTAAACATGGCTGCGGTGACTGGCATGGATTTCGCGCTGAATTTTAAAGCCATCGAACAACATCCGCGCATCCAGCAGCGGAGCAAACGGCAGTTCGGTTAATTGCTGGTAGCGTTCATCGGCATCCTTCGTGGGTAATTGATCTACGCGCACAATTTGCAGAGTGAGATTGTCGGTACTGCCGTTGTCATAAGCGCAATTCAGGATGATTTGCGCTGCCTGATTGACATCATCCGGATGATGCTTCACTGCGCCAACAATTTCGCTAGCACTCACGTATTCATACACACCGTCAGTAGCCAGAACAAACAGGTCACCCTGCTCAAGGCTCAACGTCTGATAATCAATTTCGATCTGCGGGTTAACACCCAGCGCGCGGCTGAGGTAACTGGTGTCTTCAGAGATACGTAAACGATGGTCGTTGGTTAGTTGTTCCAGCGTGTTTTCATGCACCCGATAAATACGCGCGTCACCGATATGGAAAATATGCGCCGTGGTGGATTTAACAATCATCGCACTGAAGGTGCATACGTAACCGCGATCCTGTTCGTAGCGATAAGGGCTTTGACGTGTTTGTGCGTGCAGCCAGGAATTGGTGGCCATCAGCACGCGCATCGCCGATTTTTTAACGGACCAGGTTTCCGGTGTACAAAAATAATCAGCCAGAAAACCGCTCACCGATGTTTCACTGGCGATATGGCTAACGCTGCTGGTGCTGATGCCATCGGCCAGGGCGATGGCAATACCTTTGGTCGTACGTGCGGGTTCTTCGGGAATAAAGACTCCGTGGAAATCCTGGTTGATTTCCTTGCGGCCTTTGTTGGTGGCTTGGCCGATGGTTAATAGAAGTTGAGTGGATGAGGCCATGGATTGGGCTGGATGGTTCTTATTTAATTTCGGAGTGGTTGTCGGATTACGCCGCGTTGCGGCTAATCCGACCTACATTCAATATATTAATTAAAAGCTGCGTTTGGGCGCAGTTCTGACGTGGGTGCTGTACAGGGTTAAGCCGGTAAGCGACAAACCGCCGACCAGATTGCCGATGACGACAGGAATTTCATTCCAGATCAGGTAATCCATGATGGAAAAATTACCACCCATGATTAAACCGGAAGGAAACAAAAACATATTCACCACCGAATGTTCAAAGCCCATGGCGAAGAACAGCATGATCGGCATCCACATCGCAATCACTTTACCGCTCACACTCGTCGACACCATCGCACCTACGACCCCGAGCGATACCATCCAATTACACAAGACACCGCGAATAAAGATGGTCAACATCCCGCCCGCGCCATACTCTTTGTAACCCAGCGTACGCCCCTCGCCGATATCACCGATAACTTTGCCCACTTGACTGGGCTCAGTGGTAAAACCATAGGTAAAGACAATCGCCATTAAAAAAGCAACGGTCAGCGCTCCAAGGAAATTACCGGTAAACACCACACCCCAATGCTTAAGAATCGCACCCCAGGTAACACCGGGACGGTTATCAAACCGCGCCAGCGGCGTTAACACAAACACCCCGGTCAATAAATCAAAACCCATCAAATACAAAATACAAAATCCAACGGGAAACAACACCGCAC
>CAMPIG010000307.1 GCA_946886255.1 uncultured Cellvibrio sp.
TTCCTGGGTTTACTTGCCTGTGGCTCCCCTCAGCCGGCTCAGGTGGTAGATCGCGTCCAGCCACCTAGCCGAAAAATCCAGAATCCGGCCGCACATCAGGTCAGCCACGGAGAAACCATGTTTTCTATTGCCTGGCGTTATGGATTGGATTACCGGCAACTGGCAAATCACAATAGAATCAACCCCCCCTATACCATCTATCCGGGTCAAAAGATCCGCCTTAATGTAGGTGCTGCCCCTCAGGCTTCAACTTCAACACCTCGTGCAACCTCAGCGACGCCCCGACCTCAAGCCGCTCCGGTGAACCGGCCATCTAATCCAACGCCGGTAAGGCCAACGACAGCAGCTCGTTCGGAAAATAAAACACCGAAAACAACTACAACATCGCAGCCGCCACTGTTAACCGGGGCACCCAAATGGCAGTGGCCTGTCGAGGGTAGAGTGCTTTCTGGATTTCATGGCAATAATGGCCTCAACAAGGGTATTGATATCGGCGGCAATTTGGGACAGCCTGTGCTTGCAGCAGCCTCGGGACAGATCGTGTACGCAGGAAGCGGACTGCGCGGTTACGGCAAATTGCTCATCATTAAACACAATGAAACCTACCTGAGTGCCTATGCGCACAACCACCATTTGTTGGTAAAGGAGGGCGATGTGGTTAAAGCCGGGCAAAAAATTGCCGATATGGGTTCAAGCGGTACCGACAGGGTAAAACTTCATTTTGAAATACGTCGCGAAGGCACTCCGGTAGATCCCATGAAATACCTGCCCAAGCGTTAGAATGATTCACCCTGTTCAGGCGTAAGCCGACCACCGTTACCAAACGGGAAGTACAAGGTGCAGCTTGTGTACGCTGGAAAAACAGGCAAAGAAGCCAGCCAGCAAACAGAAATAAGGGGCTAAAAAAATGACTACAGAAAATAGGGAATCCAACACATACGATCGTGACGATGTGTTCCTTGCGCAAGATGTCGACTTTGAAGAAAACGATATCCTGTTAGCAGATAACGATGATGATGATGATCTTCCCAAGCCTGTCCCACGTGTTGCCAGCGAGCGAATCGTTGACGACAAATTCAACAAGACACTTGATGCTACCCAAATTTATTTAAACGAAATTGGTTTCTCTCCGCTGTTGAGCGCGGAAGAAGAAGTTTATTTTGCGCGTAAGGCTCTTAAGGGTGATGAAGCGGCCCGTAAACGCATGATTGAAAGTAATCTGCGGTTGGTCGTAAAGATTTCTCGCCGTTATGTTAATCGCGGCCTTGCGTTACTGGATTTGATTGAAGAAGGCAACTTGGGCCTGATTCGCGCCGTGGAAAAATTTGATCCGGAGCGCGGATTCCGTTTTTCAACTTATGCTACCTGGTGGATTCGCCAGACTATCGAACGCGCGATTATGAATCAGACTCGCACGATTCGCCTGCCGATTCATGTTGTTAAAGAGCTGAATATTTATCTGCGTGCAGCCCGTGAGCTGGCGCAAAAGCTGGATCACGAACCTACCGCTGAAGAAATTGCCAATCTCCTGGAAAAACCGGTTTCTGATGTGGAGCGCATGCTCGGATTGAACGAACGGGTTACCTCCGTTGATACGCCGGTTGGTGCTTCATCTGACCGTACCATTGTCGACACCATTGCTGATACTCATGTTTCCGATCCTGCTGCACTCCTGCAAGACAGCAACCTCACCGCTAGTCTGGATGGTTGGTTGGAAGAGTTGACTGAGAAGCAGCGTGAAGTGCTGGCGCGTCGGTTTGGATTGCGGGGCCACGAAGTGAGCACCCTGGAAGAAGTCGGACACGAAATTGGTTTGACGCGTGAGCGTGTACGCCAGATTCAGGTTGAAGCCCTGAAACGCCTGCGTGACATCATGGAGAAACAAGGCCTGAACAGTGAAGCCTTGTTCAGCGCGTAACACGTTTTAAGCAATAAATAAAAAAGGCAGCTCAGGCTGCCTTTTTTATTTTGCTGATAAAGTTTTGAAAGGATGTCCAGCTTTTTAAAAGCTGCTGCTGTTACGAGCGAAAAGACAAGCATAAAAAAGCCGCGCATTGCGCGGCTTTTTGTTTTCGGAATCACCGTTCCAGATGCTGCAATTTACCGGGTACGCCATCCCACTCTTCGGCGTCGGGTAAGGCGTCTTTCATCTCGGTGATGTTGGGCCACACTTCCGCCAGCTCAGCATTCAATTCCAGGAATACCGCTTGGTCTTCGGGTAACTCATCTTCAGAGAAGATGGCGTCAACCGGACACTCAGGTTCACATAATGCACAGTCGATACATTCATCCGGGTGGATCACCAAAAAATTGGGGCCTTCGTAGAAGCAATCTACAGGACAAACTTCCACACAATCAGTGTGCTTACACTTAATGCAATTTTCCCCAACTACAAAAGTCATAGGTGACTCCACAAATTACCGTTTTCAAAAGAGCGGCTATTTTAAACACCCTTTGGGTATTTTGATAGGCTTTTACTTATCACTAAAATTGATGAGGCTCTTCATATGAGAATGATTATTTTTTAGTGATATCCCTGCATTACTTTCCCTTATTCAAAAGCTCTTTCAATCGGTACAGTTGCTCCAGTGCCTCGCGTGGTGACAGATTGTCGGGGTTAATTTTCTTTAACGCCTCAACTGTCGGGTCGGGCATGGCATCAAATAAACCACCTTGTAACGGTGCTCCGGCTTGCGCTGTGGCGGAGAATTGTTCCTGATCTGCGAGAGCAGTTTTAGTGGGTTGGTGAGGGTGTTCGCCTTGTTCCAGAAGATGTAATTGTTCCTGGGCCTGACGTAAAACCGATGTCGGTATGCCAGCCAATTTGGCAACCTGTAAGCCATAGCTCTTGCTGGCAGGACCTTCCTGCACTTTATGTAAAAAAACAATATTGTCGTTGTGCTCAGTCGCGTTCAAGTGAACATTGGCGATGCCGGGAATGGAATCCGGCAAGCTGGTAATCTCAAAATAATGCGTCGCGAAAAGTGTATAGGCACGCAATTGTTCTGCCAGATGTCGTGCGCAGGCCCATGCCAAAGCAAGGCCGTCGAAGGTACTGGTCCCACGTCCAACTTCATCCATGAGTACCAGGCTGCGGTCGGTGGCATTGTGCAGAATGTTAGCGGTTTCGGTCATCTCCACCATGAAGGTCGAGCGCCCGCCGGCGAGGTCATCCGAAGAACCGATACGGGTGAAGATGCGGTCTACAACTCCAATTTCAGCCGCTTGCGCAGGGACAAAACTGCCGATATGAGCCAGCAGTACAATCAGCGCCGCTTGCCGCATATAGGTTGATTTACCGCCCATGTTTGGACCGGTGATGATCAGCATATGGCGGTCGCCATGGAATGCCAGGTCATTGGGTACAAAAGGCGCGCTGGTTACCTGCTCCACGACCGGGTGACGGCCGCCCTGGATATGAATGCCGGGCTCAGCCTTGAGGATTGGACGGCTAAATCCCAGGCTATCGGCGCGTTCTGCCAGCGTGGTGATGACATCCAGTTCTGAAACGGCGGCAGCTGAGTCCTGCAAGGGCAGCAATTGCTCATTGAGGATATCCAGCAGCTCCTCATAAAGTGCCTTCTCGCGCGCCAGAGCACGGCTTTTAGCGGAGAGAGCCTTGTCTTCAAATTCCTTTAATTCCGGGGTGATGTAGCGTTCAGCATTTTTGAGCGTTTGGCGACGAATGTAATCGGAGGGTGCTTTGTCCGATTGTGCACTGGTGAGTTCGATGAAATAGCCATGCACCCGGTTATATCCCACTTTCAACGTCGGGATACCAGTACGCTCGCGTTCACGCCTCTCCAGTTCGACCAGATAATCTCCCGCATTGGTGCTAATGTTGCGCAGGTCATCCAGTTCAGCATCGTAACCCGGTGCGATAACGCCACCATCGCGGATAACAACCGGCGGGTTTTCGCTAATCGCCCGGGTAAGCAAATCTACCAATTCAGGAAAAGTACCGATCTGGCGAAGCAGTTGTTGCAGATGCGGTGACTGGGTCTCGCTCAGCTCGCTTTGCACCTCCGGATAGGCTGCCAGTGACATCATCAGACGTGACAAATCTCTCGGACGGGATGAGCGCAGGGCCAGACGACCCAGGATGCGCTCCATATCGCCGACCCGTTTGAGAATGCCATGCACTAATTCAAAACCATAATTTTGCTGTAGCTCAGCGATAGCTGCCTGGCGGGCCTGCAAGATAGAGAGATCGCGCAGAGGGCGATTAAGCCAGCGACGCAGCAAGCGGCTGCCCATGCTAGTGGCGGCGCAATTTAGGACTGAAAACAGCGTATGTTCGTCGCCGCCGTTGAGGTTGGTGTCCAGCTCCAGGTTGCGCCGGGTAGCGGCGTCCATGATGACGGCTTCATCACGATTTTCATGAGCAAGGCTGCGTACGTGGGGCAGGGCGGTACGCTGGGTTTCGCGGGCGTAACTCAGTAAGCAACCGGCTGCGGCAATAGCGACCTGGAGATGGTCACAGCCAAAGCCGGCAAGGTCCTGGGTGCCGAACTGTTGAATAAGCAGGCGCTGTGCTGTTTCCAGTTCGAACTCCCAAGGACCGCGCCGCCGCAAGCCTTTGCGGTTTTCAGTGAGTTCGGGCAGGGAGAGATGATCGCTGATCAAAAGTTCGGCCGGGTTCAGGCGCTGCAGCTCACCTGACACAGCATCCAGACCTTCCACTTCCAGAACCAGGAAGCGGCCGCTTGCCATGTCCAGCGAGGCAATGCCAAAGGTGTCCAGATGCTGGTGTACCGCGACCAACAGATTGTCGCGGCGCGAGTCCAGCAGCGCTTCGTCGCTGACTGTTCCCGGTGTGACGATCCGCACGACTTTGCGCTCTACTGGACCTTTGCTGGTGGCAGGATCACCGATTTGCTCGCAGATCGCCACGGATACACCAGCTCGGACCAGTTTAGCCAGGTAACCATCAGCGGCGTGAAAGGGAATGCCGGCCATAGGAATGGGCTCGCCATTGGATTTTCCACGTGCTGTCAGCGTGACATCCAGCAGTTCGGCGGCCTTCTTCGCATCATCAAAAAACAACTCATAGAAATCGCCCATGCGATAAAACACCAGTTCCTGGGGGTGTTGCGCTTTGATGCGCAGATATTGCTGCATCATGGGTGTTTGTGATGAAAGATCTTGAGTCGTTATGGTCATAGGATGTGTTGTATCAGTAGAAAAAATGGATGGCTGTGGCAGCCGGATTTGCTATATGAAAAGGGGACCAAGTTTACGTTTATTGGAGGTGGCTTTCAAATAGCGAAAAGTCGCTCGGCCTGAGGTTGATAGATCATTAAAATGCTTGCCGTTGGGAGAGTGCTGGCATACTTTCCGAGGGTTACGTGTGGAGTGTACCGATGACAGATCATAAGCCCTTGATGCAGCTGGCCGCTGAATTAGGTGACGCGCTACAGCTACGCCAATGGCGTGTAGCGACGGCGGAATCCTGCACCGGGGGTGGTGTAGCGGCGGCTATTACCGCCATTCCCGGCAGTTCCAACTGGTTCGAATATGGCCTCGTTACCTATGCCAATAGTGCGAAGCAGCATCTGCTCGGTGTTGATAGTCATACGCTGGCGAATGAGGGAGCGGTCAGCGAAAGTGTTGTTCGTCAGATGGCTGCTGGAGCCTTGTCTTTATCGGGCGCCGAAATGGCTATTGCCGTCAGCGGTATCGCCGGGCCGGGCGGTGGTAGTGCAGAAAAGCCGGTTGGCACCGTCTGGTTTGCCTGGGAGATTGCGAAAGGCCAACAGGCAACACGATGTCATCAGCTTGATGGTGACCGGAACCAGATTCGCCAAAAGGCAGTTATTATTGCCTTGGAAGGGTTGCTGACGCTGCTGTGCGAACAACCAAAAAAAACCTGAATAAATTAACAGTACTGTTTGCGTATACAGCTTTTTGGTGTATGCT
>CAMPIG010000308.1 GCA_946886255.1 uncultured Cellvibrio sp.
TCAATGGCGTGAGGCATGATGCTGCTGAATACATAGTGATGATCCGCCGCCGTGGTACAACCGGACAACAATAATTCACTCAACGCCAATTGTGTGGAGGCAAAGATGGCGTCGTCATCGAGATTGGCCCACACCGGGTAAAGCGCTTGCAACCAAGGGAATAATTCTTTGTTCAAAGCCGCCGGCAGGGCACGGGTCAAGGTCTGATAAAAATGATGATGACAATTAATCAGACCGGGTAATACGACATGCCTGGATGCATCAAAGGTGTGTTGATAAGGTATTTTCGGTTCCTGGCCGCGCGCAATTAACTCGACGATCCGGCTGCCGCGAATCACAATGCCATTGCCAGCATCATGGGAATTACCGGTCCAGCAGGCGAGAGGGTGTTTGATCCAGGTGGCATCGGAAGCGATGCCACGAACAAGCGTTGTATTCATGAATTGACGTCAGTTAATACGGGTGCGCGAGCCGGTGGTTCCAGGCCGCAACCCTTCAGGATAATATCGCTGAGAAAATTGGAAATATCGCGCACCATATCCGGTTCATATTCGGCGCGGTTCATGATGGTGAGCACTTGTGCATCGAAGTCGGCGTAATGTTGCGTGGAGGACCAGATCAGAAAAATCAGCTGCACTGGATCAACCTTGGCCATACGCCCCTGTTCAATCCAGCTCTCGATAATTCGCGCTTTGGTACGCACCCACTGGCGCATCTCGGTACGAATATAATCTTTTAGATGGGGTGCTCCCTGAATCATCTCCATGGCAAAAAGTTTTGATGCACGTGGGTGGGTATAGGATAGCTCCACTTTTTTTCGGATAAATTCATCGAGCACTACGGCGGGATCATCTTCTTCTTTGATATTGTCGAAAAAGTCATTCCACAGGTGAATCAGGTTATCCAACACCGCAATGTACAAATTGGATTTACTTTTAAAGTAATAATGCACGTTCGCTTTAGGAATAGCAGCGCGATCTGCTATCGCCTGAATACTGGTGCCACGGTAACCATTCTGGACAAATTCTTCTTCGGCAGCGTTGATAATATTTGTCAGGTTACGATCCCGAATTTTACCCGGTTTGTATTTTCCGGTTGGGGTTCCAGTGGGATCAAAATCCAGAGTTTTTTCCAAAATCTTGTTAGCCATCGTTATTGTTTCTCGCTGATGTTTTACTGTGTCCTTTCTGCGTGGCGGGCCAGAAGCACCGACAAGCACGGCGATTAGATGTTACTGGGGTATTTTGCCTTCTATGCCCTTCACATACCAGTTTTGCTTGTGCAATTCTTCGTCATTCAGGAATTTACCTTCGGCCACCATCAGTTCACCCGCTTGACTATAGATTGGCCCCTGATACACATCGCGCTTGCCGGCAATAATGTCGGCCTTATACTGTTCAACTTTCTCTACGACGGATGTAGGTACGATGGGGTTGATCGGCGAAATGTCCACGACGCCTTCTTTCAAGCCGTGCCATATGGATTCAGATTTCCATGTGCCGTCCAACACCGCCTGAACTTTTGCACGATAAATGCTTTCCCAATGTTGGGTAGAAGAAGTCAAATGGACTTTAGGGCCGTAAGCGGTCATATCGGAATTAAAACCGACGGCATACACATTTTTCGCCGCAGCGGCTTGGACAACGGCAGCCGAATCGGTGTGCATGGTTAATACATCGGCACCTTGCAAAATTAGACTCTCCGCCGCTTCACGCTCTCTGGCTGGGTCATGCCAGGTATTGACCCACACCACTTTCATTTTAATATCCGGATTCATCTGCTGCGCACCGAGCATAAATGAATTGATGCCGCGGATAACTTCAGGAATAGGAAACGCGCCGACATAACCAATCACGCCATCTTTGCTCATGGCACCGGCGACCATACCGGCGAGATAGCGACCTTGATAATCGCGCGCCTGGTAGTTGCCGACATTGGGTGCGGTTTTATAGCCGGTGGCGTGTTCGAATTTTACCTTGGGAAACATCTTGCCCACTTTGATAGTGGGGTTCATATAGCCGAAGGAGGTGGTGAATATCAGGTCGTAGCCGCGTGAGGCCATATTGCGGATGACACGTTCGGCATCGGCGCCTTCGGCGACACTTTCGACGTAGGAGGTATCGATTTTATCGCCGAATTCGTTGGCGATGATTTTGCGCGCTTCGTCGTGCATGTAGGTCCAACCGGCGTCGCCGATAGGGCTGACATAGACGAAGCCGACTTTGAGTGGTTCGGCATGGAGGGCGGTGCTCCAGCTAATAAGTGTGGCGGTTGCCAGTCCCAACAGGTGACGTAGTTTCATATGTTTTCCTCAACTTTATTGCAATGAGTATTTGCTTGGTTCGGGGTTGGGCATGAGTCCGGCGTGGGTGTCGGAGACACGCCGTGAATACATCCCTGTAGGCTCAACACCCGCATCCCTGCGGGTGATGGTCTCCGACACCCACACCGGACTCATTCCTGCGAATTCAGTAGTGCATTTAAACTCTTTAAAAGCTGTATCAAAGAACAACTGAAATTTCTTGTACTGCTATTTCAAATAAATTCTTTACGCTGCTATATCACTAAATCTTTGGGGATTAATTTCCCAACAAGAAAGGTAACGGAAACCTAAGTATGTTGAACAACAGGTGGCCAACTTTCGTGGCTTTTTAAACTTTAGAACGATGCGCTTTAGGCCAAAGGGAATTGGGTAGAGGTGTGCGAGACCGTCGTCGGCATGGATGCCGACGCCGAGCTTCCAGGGATGGATTTACAGCGTGTCTCGCACACCTCTACCCAATTCCCACTCCAATCTCCACTAAGAACTTCAACCAAAAAGCTCAGCCAAAAAACTATCTCTGAGGATAATAAGGCTGCCCCAAAGACCGAGGCGCAAACAGCCCATGCCCCTGCTTGCGACGCATCATCATCACCAACACCAAAATTGTTACCACATACGGCAACATCGCCAACAAATTCGGTGAAATTTCATAACCATAACCCTGCAATAACAAATGCAGAATACTCGCGAACCCGAACAACCACGCACCCAACAAAACCCGCTCGGTCCGCCAGCTTGCAAACACCACCAAAGCAAGCGCAATCCAACCGCGGCCTGCGGCAATACCTTCGGACCACATCGGCGTATACACCAGAGATAGGTACGCGCCCGCCAGACCTGCCATGGCGCCGCCGAATACCACGGCGCAATAGCGCACGAGTAATACTTTATAGCCGAGGGCGTGGGCGACTTCCGGGTTTTCGCCGACGGCGCGGATGATCAGGCCCAAACGGGTGTAGCGCATTACGATATAAATTGTCGCAAACAACATAAACGAGAGATACACCAGCATATCCTGCGCGAACAGCGCTTTGCCGATGAGTGGTAGTTGGTGCAATAAAGGAATGTGCAGCGGTGTTAATCCAATTAATGATTGGCCCACGTAACTTGCGCCGAGGAATGCGCTTAAGCCGGTGCCGAAGATTGTCAGGGCCAAGCCGGTTGCTACCTGGTTGGAGATGAGCGTCAAGGCGATAAAGGCAAAGATGAGTGAGACCAGTGCGCCAGCTACGGCGCCGGCCAATACGCCCCAGCCGAGGTTGCCGGCGCTGTAGGCGGCGATAAAAGCGCAGGCGGCGCCGACGAGGATCATACCTTCCTGTCCCAAATTTAATACACCGGAGCGTTCCGATACCATCGCGCCCAGTGCAACAAGTAGCAGTGGAGTGCCGGTGCGCACCATGGCGAAAAGAATATTTTCGATCAAGAGTAAATCCATAACACTAAAACCTATTCACTTGTGATGGCGGTTGTTGCGCCAACTTTTTGTGTGCTGTTATTCCACACGACCCGGTAGCCAATCAATAAATCACAGGCCAGTAAATAAAATAACAACATGCCTTGAAATAAACCGGTGATGGATTTCGGTAAACCCAATTCAATTTGTGCCATCTCGCCACCGAGGTAGGTGAGGCCCAGTAAAGCGCTGGCTAGTAAAATTCCCAGCGGGTGCATGCGGCCCATAAACACCACGATGATCGCGGCATAACCATAGCCCAGTGATAATGTGGGAATCAGTTGTCCAACCGGGCCGTTGACTTCTGATATGGCGGCGACACCGGCCATGGCACCGCTAAATAACAGCAGTAACCAGATCAACGCGGTGCTGTTGAAGCCGGCAAATTTTGCGGCGGTGCGGTTTTCACCCATGACTCGTAATTGAAAGCCGAGCAAGGTGCGCGCGAGTATGACCCAGATGGCAACCAGCATCAGTAGTGCAATAAACAGGGCGATGCTGATGCGATAACCTTCAAATACGACTGGTAGCAAGGTTTGCGCGGTAAATAGAGCGGACTCGGGAAAATTAAAACCATCAGGATCTTTCAACGGTCCGTGCACGCCCCAAAGCAATAAATTAACGGCAATGTAATTGAGCATAATAGTGGTAAGGATTTCGTTAGCCTGAAAACGTGTGAGCAACAAGGCGGCGATAGCGGCCCACAACATACCGGCGAGCGCACCGCTGAAGATCACCAGCGGCAGCACCCAAAAGCCTTCACTGTTTGCTAGCTGTAATGAAACCGCACCGCCGACAAGCGCACCGAATACAAATTGTCCTTCAGCGCCGATGTTCCAGATCTTGGCTTTGAAGCACAGGGTTAAACCAATGGCGCAGAGCAACAAAGGCGTGACTTTAACGGCGAGTTCAGACAAGCCATACAAATCGCTGACCGGCGCAATAAAAAACGTGTAAAGGCTGAGCAATGGCGAGCGGCCAAGTAGTGCGAACAACAAGGCGCCAGATAGCAGTGTCAGTACTAGCGCCAGTAGCGGCGAGAGGTACAGCATGGTGCGCGAATCTTGCAAGCGTTTTTCAATGCGCATGGTTCGCCTCTCCCTGGAAATTACCAATCATCCACTGACCGAGGCGTTCCAGCGGAACATTCTGTTTCTTATGAACGGGCGATAATCTGCCGCCGCAAATGACACCGAGGCGATCGGCCAGTAAATATAATTCGTCCAGATCTTCGGTGATGATCAAAATGGCGGCACCGGTATCGCGCAGTCGGATTAATTGTTGGTGAATTAAATTCGCCGCGCCTACATCGACACCCCAAGTGGGATGAAAACAAATCAACAGCCTAGGGTTCTGCATAATCTCCCGGCCGATAATAAATTTTTGCAAATTGCCACCCGACAGACTGCCGGCACTGCTCTCAACGCCGGTCGCTTTCACGTTGTAATGCGCAATAATATCTGCTGCACGCGCACGAATGCTGTGCCAGTGTACCCAACCTTTTTGCACGCCGTGCGTGACATAACCGGTGAGTAAATTATTCTCAGCCAAACTCATGGTACTAACCGCACCGCGCCCAATGCGATCAGCGGGCACAGTACCTATTCCGAGCCGCCGTCGTTGTTGCACATTCAATGACGCAATATTTTTTTCCTGAAAATACAATGTGCCACTATCGGCCACCAGCTCGCCGTTGATTAAATCGACCAACTCGTCCTGACCATTGCCGGCAACACCAGCGAGCCCGACTATTTCGCCGGCGTGTAAAGACAAATCAATATCGTGCAAACGAATGCCAAACGTGTCCTGCGGTTTTACCGCAATGTTTTGCATAACAAATACAGGTGAACCGGCGGTGCTTGGCGGCATGGATTCCTGCAACTCAAGTTCATCACCCAGCATCAGGCGGGCCATGTCTTTTGCGGAGGTTTCCCGGGGGACGCAAGAGCCGGTCACCTTGCCGCCGCGCAATATGGTCGCGCGATCGCAAAGCGCGTTAACTTCGTGCAATTTGTGCGAGATAAACAAAATGCTGCACCCTTTACGGGCAAGCTTTTTCAGCACAACAATCAATTGTTCGACTTCCGGCGGCGTCAATACGGCGGTCGGTTCATCAAGGATCAACAGTTGGAT
>CAMPIG010000309.1 GCA_946886255.1 uncultured Cellvibrio sp.
GCAATAGATTTTTTACCACTGATCATCACGTGGTTCATAAATTTCGCCAGAGTAACATTGCCAAATTTAGGATCTGGCAACACTTCGCGCTTGGCGACAACTCTTCTTCTTGGCATCTTAATAGCCTCTCTTCAGGAATCATCCAGGACGACACTACATCACGCCTGGCCTTACTCGGTTCTTTACCGAAAACGTTTGTTCGCATACCAATAATCATGGCGAGCTGCATAGCTCGCCAGAGATTATTTAGGACGCTTGGCTCCATATTTGGAGCGAGCTTGCTTACGCTTGGCTACACCAGATGTATCCAGTGAACCACGTACAGTGTGGTAACGCACACCGGGCAGGTCTTTAACACGACCGCCACGAATCAGCACCACGCTGTGCTCTTGCAAGTTATGGCCTTCACCACCGATATAGGAAGTCACTTCAAAGCCATTGGTCAAACGCACACGGCATACTTTACGCAGCGCTGAGTTTGGCTTTTTAGGTGTGGTGGTGTAAACGCGGGTACAGACACCGCGCTTTTGCGGGTTGCCTTGCAGAGCAGGAACGTCGCTCTTTTCTACCTTACGTTTTCTCGGCTTACGAACCAACTGGTTGATCGTTGCCATGAAAATAAACTCCACAGATAAAAATGCCTTCAAATGAAGGCCGGTTTAATAGAGAACGGACACCCGTTCCCCACTTCTCAGAAAAAGCGGGTGGCGCATTGTAAAGAGGCCACCTGCCTCCGTCAAGGCAGAGTCGATGTTTAAAGGGGATGCACTGAAAGGATATTTCCGGACAGGGACAAACACTTTCGATCTACCTCTGATGCGCCGACCTCAACGGCCGGAGCATCAGATTCTTCTCAACTAGTTAGAGCTGGATTTCAAAGCCTCAGTCAATGCTGCTTCGACATCTTCTGCACTTACACCAACGTCACTGACATTCAGCGCTGCTTCACGCTTACGCTTACGCTCGCTGTGATATGCCAAGCCAGTACCAGCAGGAATCAGACGACCAACAACGACGTTTTCTTTCAGCCCGCGCAGACTGTCTTTCTTGCCGGTAACCGCCGCTTCGGTAAGAACGCGGGTGGTTTCCTGGAATGACGCAGCGGAGATAAAGGACTCAGTCGCCAGAGAGGCTTTGGTAATACCCAGCAATAAGCGCTCGAACTGACCAGGCTGCTTGCCTTCACCACGCAGGCGCTCATTTTCTTCCAGCACCTGGGTGTATTCAACCTGCTCACCTTTTACAAAATTGGAATCGCCCATAGTGGTGATCTCAACTTTGCGCAACATCTGGCGCACAATTGTTTCGATATGTTTATCGTTAATCTTCACACCCTGCAGGCGGTAAACATCCTGGATCTCGTTGGTGATGTAACGAGACAAGGCTTCCACGCCCTGCAAACGGAGAATATCGTGCGGGTTAGCCGGGCCGTCAGATACAACCTCTCCCTTTTCTACCATCTCACCTTCGAAGACCGTCAACTGACGATGCTTGGGGATCAGAACCTCATAGTAAGTAGATCCATCTGGCAACAATTGACCATCGGTCGGCGTAATGATCAAACGACGCTTACCCTTGGTTTCTTTACCAAAGCTCACGGTCCCTGAAATTTCCGCCAGGATTGACGGCTCTTTCGGACGACGCGCTTCGAACAAGTCAGCAACGCGCGGCAAACCACCGGTAATGTCGCGAGTCTTGGAGCCTTCCTGCGGAATACGCGCGATGATGTCGCCCACGTTGATAATGTCGCTATTGTTGATACTCAGAATCGCCTTGGACGGCAGCATGTAGTGCGCCGGCACATTGGTATTCGCAAGAAATAATTCTTTACCCTTGGCATCAACTAAAGTAACAGCTGGCCTTAAATCTTTACCCGCAGAAGGGCGTTCGGCTGGATCTAATACTTCTATAGAACTCAAGCCAGTCAGTTCGTCTGTTTGACGACGAATAGATAGACCATCTTCCATACCGGAGAAAGCTACCGTACCCGCCACTTCCGAAACGATCGGGTGAGTGTGCGGATCCCATTTCGCAATAATCTGACCACCTTTAACGGTTTCACCGTCTTTAACAGTAATCAAGGCACCGTAAGGAATCTTATAGCGTTCGCGCTCACGACCGCTGGCATCGGCAATTGCCAGCTCACCAGAGCGCGATACTGCCACCAGGTTACCGGCCGGATTGCTTACCACCTTCACATTCAGCAAACGAACAGTACCTTCTTGCTTCACTTGCACGCTATCAGCAGCTGAGGCTCGGGACGCAGCACCACCGATATGGAAGGTACGCATAGTCAGCTGTGTACCCGGCTCACCAATAGATTGCGCCGCAATAACACCAACTGCTTCACCCACGTTAACGCGATGTCCACGAGCCAGGTCACGACCGTAACACATGGAGCAAATGCCGGTGCGCGCATCACAGCTGATCGGCGAACGTACACAGACTTCGTCAATACCCATAGCTTCAATGCGCTCAACCCATGCTTCATCAATCATGGTGCCGGCAAGAATCAGGATCTCATCACTACCTGGACGAATAACGTCACGCGCCACCACTCGACCCAGAATACGGTCACCCAGGGATTCGATAACATCGCCACCTTCAATTACCGGCGACATGGTCAAACCTTCATCAGTGCCACAATCGATCATGGTCACAACGAGATCCTGAGCCACATCCACTAGACGACGAGTCAGGTAACCGGAGTTGGCCGTTTTCAATGCCGTGTCCGCCAAACCTTTCCGCGCACCGTGGGTAGAAATAAAGTACTGAAGTACGTTCAAACCTTCGCGGAAGTTCGCCGTAATCGGCTGCTCGATAATAGAGCCGTCTGGACGCGCCATCAGGCCACGCATACCCGCCAACTGACGAATCTGTGCTGGCGAGCCCCGCGCACCGGAGTCTGCATACATAAATACGGAGTTAAACGAAGCTTGTTGCTCTTCTTTACCTTCGCGGTTTATTACCGATTCTTTACTGATGCCTTCCATCATGGACTTGGCCACGAGGTCATTCGCACGAGACCAGATATCGATCACCTTGTTATACTTTTCGCCTTGGGTTACCAGACCTGCAGCATATTGCCCTTCAATTTCCTTCACTTCGCTCTCAGCACGCGCAATGATGTCGGCTTTCGCATCAGGAATAGCAAAATCATTAACACCGATAGATGAGCCAGATTTGGTAGAGAAGTCGTAACCCATGTACATCAAGCGGTCAGCAAAAATAACGGTAGCCTTGAGCCCTACCACGCGATAGCAGTAGTTGATCACCGCTGAGATCGCCTTCTTAACCATCGGGCGATTGGTCATCTCCAATGGAATACCAGCGGGAACAATTTCCCACAGCAATACACGACCAACTGTGGTATCAACCAGACGTGTTGATTGTTGCTTTTCTCCTTCGGCACCGATCAGCGTTTCAGACAAACGCACCTTGATGCGCGCCTGGAGGTCCACCTGTTTGGAATAGTAGGCGCGGGAAACTTCAGCTGTGTCGGCAAAGTACATTCCCTCACCCCGCGCATTGATACGCTCGCGCGTCATCCAATACAGACCGAGAACCACGTCCTGCGATGGCACAATGATCGGCTCACCGGACGCAGGAGAAAGAATGTTGTTGGTAGACATCATCAGCGCGCGCGCTTCCAACTGCGCTTCCAGTGTCAACGGCACGTGCACGGCCATCTGGTCACCGTCGAAGTCAGCGTTGTATGCTGTACAAACCAGCGGATGCAACTGGATTGCCTTACCTTCAATCAGCACCGGCTCAAATGCCTGGATACCGAGACGGTGAAGTGTCGGTGCACGGTTCAGCAGTACCGGGTGCTCACGGATCACATCATCCAGAATATCCCATACCACGGCTTCTTCGCGCTCAACCATCTTCTTGGCAGCTTTAATAGTCGTCGCCAAACCACGCAGCTCGAGTTTGCTGAAGATAAACGGCTTGAACAACTCCAAAGCCATCTTCTTGGGCAGACCGCATTGGTGCAAGCGCAGAGTCGGACCTACCACGATCACCGAACGACCGGAATAGTCCACGCGTTTTCCGAGCAGGTTCTGACGGAAACGACCTTGTTTACCTTTGATCATATCCGCCAATGATTTCAGCGGGCGCTTGTTAGAGCCGGTGATCGCTCGACCGCGACGACCATTATCCAGCAAGGCATCTACCGCCTCCTGAAGCATGCGCTTCTCATTGCGCACGATAATGTCGGGCGCATTCAAATCAAGCAAACGCTTTAAACGATTATTACGGTTGATGACACGACGATAAAGGTCATTGAGGTCGGATGTCGCAAAGCGACCACCATCCAACGGAACCAAAGGGCGCAGATCCGGCGGCAGCACCGGAAGCACCTCCATCACCATCCATTCAGGCTTGTTACCTGAAAAGTGAAAAGCTTCCAGCAACTTCAAGCGCTTGGAATATTTCTTAATTTTGGTTTCGCTGGTGGTGTTAGGAATTTCTTCCCGCAAGTGTTGAATCTCACCTTCCAGGTCAATGTCGCGCATTAACGTCTGGATAGCTTCGGCACCCATCTTGGCTTCGAATTCATCACCAAACTCTTCCATCGCCTCGAAGTACTGTTCATCAGTTAACAACTGACCACGCTCCAGGCTGGTCATGCCTGGCTCGGTAACAACATAAGATTCGAAGTAAAGTACGCGTTCAATATCGCGCAGCGTCATGTCGAGCAACAAACCAATACGGCTCGGCAGTGATTTAAGGAACCAAATGTGTGCAACCGGGCTGGCCAATTCAATATGACCCATACGCTCGCGACGCACTTTGGCAAGCGTCACTTCTACACCGCATTTCTCACAGATAATGCCGCGATGCTTCATGCGCTTGTATTTACCACACAAGCATTCGTAATCTTTTACCGGACCAAAGATCTTGGCACAGAACAAACCTTCACGCTCAGGCTTGAAGGTACGGTAGTTAATGGTTTCCGGCTTTTTCACTTCGCCGTATGACCAGGAGCGAATCATCTCCGGTGACGCCAGGCTGATGCGGATAGCATCGAACTCTTCGACTTGTCCCTGGGACTTGAGTAAATTCAGTAAGTCTTTCAAGGCTATTCTCCAATGAGCTGCAATGAGTGAGCTTCAGTGAGTGCAATTGCACACCAGGGGCTTTACAGCCCCCTGCTGATTAACGACGTAAGGATTACTCGTCCTGCTCCAGTTCCATGTTGATACCGAGCGAGCGGATCTCTTTAACCAATACGTTAAAGGATTCCGGCATACCGGGCTCCATACGGTGATCGCCATCCACGATGTTTTTGTACATCTTGGTACGACCGGCCACATCGTCGGATTTGACAGTAAGCATTTCCTGAAGGGTGTAGGCCGCGCCATAAGCTTCGAGTGCCCAGACCTCCATCTCCCCGAAACGCTGACCACCAAACTGTGCTTTACCACCGAGCGGCTGCTGGGTAACCAGACTGTAGGAACCGGTAGAACGGGCGTGCATCTTGTCGTCAACCAAGTGGTTCAGTTTCAGCATGTACATGTAACCTACGGTCACCGGACGCGAGAACTGATCGCCGGTACGGCCATCAAACAAGGTAGTTTGACCGGTATCGGACAAGTCAGCCAAACGCAGCAATGCCTTGATCTCATGCTCTTTGGCGCCGTCAAAAACAGGCGTCGCCATAGGTACACCACCAATCAGATTGCCCGCCAGGTCCAGAATTTCGGTATCACTGAATGAGGCCAAATCTTCTTTCGCCGCTACGTCACCGGTCTTGTTGTAAATTTCTTCAAGGAAATTGCGAACTTCTGCAACAGCACGTTGTTCACGCAACATTGCATCAATCTTCACACCAAGACCTTTGGCAGCCATACCCAAGTGCATTTCCAGCACCTGCCCCACGTTCATACGAGA
>CAMPIG010000310.1 GCA_946886255.1 uncultured Cellvibrio sp.
CCTATGCGGGTAAAGGCATGGTTGCGCTGGATGCCGGGATACGGGTTAATCACGTACATAACACTTATCAGCAAGGTGGGAATTGGCAGCGGGAGGCGGCGATACAGGCAACGGGGTTTGGCTTTGGTGGCGCTGCCGGGTTGTTTACCGGGAAAGCTGTAATTGCCGGATTGACAACTATAGGTTTAGGTCTGACTCCAGTGGGATGGGTGGTTATGATCGGGATAGGAGTCGCAGCAGGATTTGGAGCCGCCTACGCTCTTGATTCTGGCGGTAAATCACTGGCTACCTGGATCTGGGATAAATAGTCTATGGAGTATGCATCAAGCAACACATTAACCGATTGGTTTTTTACTATTTTTCTTACTCTTTTTGCGCTTCCTGCAGTCTCGTGTTTAGCGTTAGCACAGCTCACTATGAGACGTATAGAAAAACAAATTAAGAAAGATGAAATTTCTCACAATCAAGCTCTCGATTTTGGTGGCAGCAGGATAGTTACTTACGCCTATGTGATTTTACTGCCTAAACGTTTTGCTCAACGCTTAACGCCAATAATAGATGCGGAGTTGATAAGAAGCTATGCCACCAAAATAGATTGGTGGCGTTGTCTGTTTTTCGTGACATCAAGTCATCTCTGGTTAGCGATAGCATTTTTTGGATTTTTTTTCGGAGTCGACACCTAAGATGTTGATACTGCTTTATTCGGATCGCCATCACTTTCATCGGGATTTTAGCGGGCGGGAGTCAGCACTTTGAATTAGTATATTGGTCGACCTGTAAGCTGTTAGTTTATGTGGATATTTGGCGCCGGTGTGATGGCCAGCTTTGCTGGTTTGAGATGTGTCAGCAAACGATTACCATAGCCAGAAATTTCACCCATCTGCGCCCAACGGAAATCCCATGTCCCAAACACCGCAACGCCTCTGCCACACACACACCTTTGACCAACACAACCCGCTCGCCGAAAAAAATACTTTGCGCGCGCTGATCCTGACGATTGTCATGATGGTGATCGAAATCAGTGGCGGCTGGTATTTCAATTCCATGGCGCTGTTGGCCGATGGCTGGCATATGAGTTCACACGTGCTCGCCCTGGGGCTGGCGCTGCTGGCTTACAAACTCACCCAGCGTTTTGCCGGCGATGTGCGCTTTACTTTTGGTCCCTGGAAGATCGAAGTGCTCGGCGGTTACACCGGCGCCATCTTGTTGTTGATGGTGGCGCTGTTGATGTTTTATCACTCCATCGAGCGGCTGTTGTCACCGGGCGAGATTCATTACAACGAAGCCATTGCTATCGCCATCGTGGGTTTGGTGGTCAATCTGATCTGTGCCTGGTGGTTGAAGGACGGACACAGCCATGGCCATGATCACGGCCATTCTCATCAAGACCACAGTCATCATCAAGATTTGAATTTGCGCTCCGCTTACCTGCACGTCGTCACCGACGCTGCCACATCAGTATTGGCGATTATTGCGTTGATCGGCGGCAAGCTCTGGGGTGCAGCCTGGCTTGATCCAGTGATGGGTATTGTTGGCGGTATTCTCGTAGCTGTGTGGGCGATTGGTTTATTAAAAGAATCCGGTCGCGCACTGGTGGATGCCGAGATGGGCACGCCTATCACCGATGAAGTGCGTGAAGTGGTTGCCGCAAGCCCGATAAAAGCCGAGATTGTCGACCTGCATGTGTGGCGAGTGGGCAAGGGCAGCTACGCGTGTATTTTAAGTTTGCATACCACGAATGATGTCTCGCCGGATTACTTCAAAGAGCTGCTTGGTGTTCATGAAGAGTTGGTGCATATCACTATAGAGATGTATGCGAAGCCGAAAGATCATGTGGAAAACTGATTTTATATTCCATAAATGCTAATCAACTAACCTCTCAACAGATAAAAAGTTTGTCGAAAAATTTTACTTCATCCCAAGTCAATTGATATCTGCTTAATTATTCTGCGAACAGGGTCCAAATATACAAAAACAAGGCCGTAATGGGTGACAGTTTTTAAGTGAGAATGTTATAAAGACCAACCATTGAGGCCCGATAGAGCGACCCGCACAGCCAGGGCCGAAGAAGAATCAAGCCATAGGGAGTACACGCTCTTGAAGCCGCGCCGATTATTTACATTGCTAACACTTTTTATCTCGCTATTTTATTTCCAACAAGGAGCTGCTATGTCATTATTTTTTGGGGGGAAGGAAGTTGACGCTGTACTTTTTTCGCCATTAGATGGGCAAATAACGTTAGACGGCAAGCCTGCTTCCAATGCAAAGATTAAATTGTGGATTAAGTGGAAGGATGATCAAGGCGAAACCTTCACTTATACCGCTGATGAAAATGGCATTTTCAATATTCCTAAACAAGAGACAACATATAAAGAAAACGCTTTAGCTCAAATAGTCATTACACAGGAGATAACAGTCGAATATCAAAATGAGAGTTATCTCGTCTGGACATTGAGTAAAACAAACACGCACGAATTCGGTGAGCTTGGCGGAAAGCCTTCCAATCTAATCTGTGAATTAACGAATGATCTTGAGCCTATTAGAACCGATTCTGTTCTTATGGGAACCGTCTGTCACTGGGATGTAATATCTAAACCTTAACGGAGTTTTTATGCCCGAACTTAATCCAAGATTTGCTGCAGAGCTTGCCTCTGATGTATACCGTGTTCAAACTGACAATCAAGTCGCATTGTTTATGACACATCCCGTATTCAAGACGGGCACGAAGAATAAAGTGGCATCTGTGCATTTAAAAGCCGAAGTCGGCGGCAGAGTTCTACTCAATTTTACCGACGGATTCGGAATTTGTGCTGCTGGTGGCGAGAATAACAAAGGCGAAGTTTTTCTGGTTTTTCGCGGCACCACCATGGCAAATAAAAAAGCCGATGTGCTTACCGATGCTCGTATCGGCCTTATCCGTTCAACGACGGGCCGCCCGGTGCACTGCGGCTTTCAGCACACTTTTTCCAGCATGCTCCCTGCAATACGCAATTTCTTTAGCTCATTCAAGGGCAGCATTACTACCGTTCACTGCATAGGCCACAGTTTGGGTGGGGCTGTTGCTGCGCTCGCAGCAGATTGGGTCGCACAGACACTGAAGCACCCAACGAAACTTTATACATTTGGCGCGCCGAGAGTGGGGACAGAATTGTTTGTGCAAAGTACAACGTCCGCCATTGGTGAATCCAATATCCATCGCGTCTACCATCGTACCGACCCGGTGCCTATGGTTCCGCTCTATCCTTTTATGCATGCACCGCATAAAGCGCAAGGCCATTATCTTTTTTCTGCCCAACCATTGACCTCTGGTGCGGCTCACTTTATGGCGAATTACATAAGCTCGGTGGAGGGGAAATCCTGGTCACAAATGAATGATGTACCGGATCAACCTTACACCATCGAAAGCGCAATCGAAGCCTGGTTAAAATCAAAATCACCTGTAGATGCCTCCTCAGCAAGCTTCTGGCGCTGGGTCGATTCTGCGATGATCTACGTCATCAAGAAAGTCGCGATGTCCGCTATCATGGGCCTGCAAACCGTCTTCATCGGTGCATTCACGCTAGCCGATAAAATTGCCTATATATTAGCGAAAGGCATCGACCTGGCGGAAAATGTCAGCGTGTGGGTTGAACATTTGATGCGAAAAATCATGCAGGCATTAGGCATGAAGGTTGCCAAAACTAAAAAGGAATTAACCCGTAGCCTGATCAAGCATGTATTGATGCGTTTGACGGAAAAAGCCAACCAGGAAGCGCGTGATACATTGAGAAAACTGTAAGGTAAATTGGCTTGCCTGTGTATCGTTGTACGCACAGGCAAGCCATCTTTCAAAACGGATTTCCTCTTCACCTACTGGCGTTCGCGCAACGTGTTTTATGACCTTTCTACTCATCACTGCAAAAGTAGTGGCATCCATTTTTTTGGCGGCTTTTCTGGTTGCCGGGATTTTAAAAGCTAATCCCCGCACGCACAGGCACCGCCCCATGGCCGAATACACCGCCGGTTTTATTATCTGTGTGTTTTCGCTGACCTCACTTTATTATCTTTGGATGGCATAACGGGCAAGCCCTTAGGCTATACCGACTGAAGAAGACGTGATGATAAAAAATGCTCCACGCGCGCAAACGCGTGGAGCATTTTTTTGTAGACACTTTCTTACTTAGCTGCGCAATTAAAACCCTTTATGTTTACTCACCCAGGGCGAGCGACATAAACGGCAATTATTGCCCATAAACATACCTCGACCGGAATCTGTCTGGTCATCTTTCAACATCCAGTTAAGCCAACCAACTGCGACAATCCCAAACTCGCCGCCATTATCCTGGAAGTACGCATCGCCATGACCAATCGGATAATTGGCATGGTAAATCGGTACGTTGTTCACTTCGTCGTACTGCTGCAAACCGGGGTTGTAAGCTACGTCGCTTTGGTCACCATTGAAGATGGCGAGGGGCGAATGGAAACGCGGATAGTAATTGAAGCGGTCGCCATAGATCGCGATGCCGCTGTTCAAGGCAACCGCCGTGTCAACGCGTGGATCTACCGCGGCGTAGTGCGCCATACCGCCACCGCAAGACCAGCCCATGGTGCCAATTTTTTCCACATTGAGTTTTCCATACAACGGGCTGCATTGGCGGCTGTTCTCCGCAATCGCCCAATCAATGGCTTTTACCAACTCTGTTTCATGTTGATCGTTGCTGCCCGAACCGAAGGGTCCACCATTGGCAATCACCAGATAACCGTGAGAGGCGATTTGCAACAGAAAATCCGCTTGTTCGGTGCCGACATTTGAACAGGCGCCATTGCCCCACACCACGATAGGCATATTATCGGCCAGCGCCAGGTCCGGCCGATAGATCGTGTGATTTGGCAGGGTTTGCGTCGCATGTTCGATGGCGTAGCCAAACGGGCCCGAGGGCGGGTTGCGTTGCTCCTGGCGAGTGACAGCCCGGTTGTAATCTATCGGCGTCGGTGTCTGACGTTCTGCTGCGGTACATTCCGGCTCGTCTTCTCCGGTAAAAGCACCGCCATCATTGGAGTAGATAGCAAAGCCGCTGAGGGTGGCATTGTCGACCAGCGTGGTCAAATCGATGGTGAGATTTCCGTCGGTGACTGCAATGTTTTCAACCAGTTCCTCATAAGCGCCATCGTGACCGGCCATGCTAAACAAATCAAAATCGGAGAGGATAGCTTGCCCTTCAACGCTGAGGTTAAACACGCGCGCACCCACCGCGTTGTGATAGACCTCGGCGAAATGCAACAGGATGCTGTACGTCGCATTGCTCACCGGAATTTCATAACGATAAGTGCCGTAACGTTCGGATTGATACAGCGTATCCTCCGTTGTGCCGCTGATCGGGTCGCTGACGATTTGCGTCATGCCGCCGGAAGCAAAACGATCCGGCTGATAGACCACACCATCCAGCGTAGCCGCCACCGAATTACCGGCGTTAACGGCGTACACCAACACGTCACCCGAAGTAGAACTGTTTGACGCCGCGCTGCTTGAACTCATTGAACTATTCACTGAACTGACCGGCATTGAGCTCACGGAACTGGACGAACTGCTTACTGAACTGCTGGTGCCACACACCACGCCGCCGGCATTACTCGGTTGGCTGTTACACGTGCTATTGCTGATGCAGCTTTGGGAATTTTCCCACCCCCAACCACTTTGCGTCGTTACACAACTGGGATACAGCGTGCCGTACCAATTGCATTGACACTGGCCACCGGTACTCACGCTGCTGTTTGCGCTGCTCGTTGTGACTGTGCTGCTGGCCGTACTACTGGCAATGCTACTGACATTACCGCCGCCGCAATTACCGCTGAAGCAATCGGACGTATCACCAAAACCGATAACGCCATTGCAATGCATCCATTCACTGTTGCCGCC
>CAMPIG010000311.1 GCA_946886255.1 uncultured Cellvibrio sp.
ATAAACTGCACGAGGCACGCATGACTCATTACCATATCTACGGCATAGGCGCCGCGCTGGTCGATACCGAAATAACCGTCAGCGACAGCGACCTGACCGCCATGGCGGTCGCCAAGGGTGTGATGACACTGGTGGATGAGCCGCGCCAATCACAACTGATCAGTTATTTATCCGAGCACCAGATCGCTCACAAAGCCAGCGGCGGCTCCGGCGCCAACACTATCATCGCCGCCAACTACTTTGGCTGCGACAACTTTTACTCCTGCAAAGTTGCCGACGACGACAACGGCCGATTTTATTTACAGGATATTAAAGACGCCGGCGTGGCTTATCCGAGCCATTTGCCCACCGCCGAAGGGATCACCGGTAAATGCCTGGTGATGATAACCCCGGACGCTGAACGCAGTATGAATACCTTCCTCGGTATCAGCGAAACCGTGTCGGTTAATGAATTGCAACGCGATGCAATTGCCGCCGCCGAGTATGTTTACATTGAAGGTTATCTGGTGTCTTCCGCGACAGGACGCGCTGCCGCGATTGAACTGCGCAAGCTAGCGAAAGCCAATAACACGCGCACCTCGCTCAGCCTGTCCGACCCAGCCATGGTGCAATTTTTTCGCGATGGATTAGTGGAGATGATCGGCGACGGTGTGGATTTATTGTTTTGTAATCGCGATGAAGCCTTGGGCTTTACCCAAACCCATTCGCTGGATCATGCAGTAGAAGCGCTAAAGAAATATTGCAAAACGTTTGCAATTACCTGTGGCGCCGAAGGTGCATTGGTATTTGATGGTAATGCGCTACTGAAAACCAATGCCTACCCAACCAAAGCCATCGACACCAACGGTGCTGGTGATATGTTCGCCGGGGCGTTTTTGTATGCACTGACGCACGGTTACGATTACAAAACCGCGGGCGACTTCGCCAATTTTGCCTCCGCCAAAGTCGTTGCCCAATTCGGGCCGCGCTTGAAAGCTGAGCAGCATCGTGAATTGAAAGACGCGTTTTTTAAATAACTGGACGTGTAGGTCGAATTAGAGACGAGCACAGCTCGTCTTGTAATCCGACAAAAACTGCATCACTTTTTGTAGCTGGTTGTCGGATTACGCTGCGCTAATCCGACCTACGACGGGATTATAGGTAGCGATCAGGAACAGACGGGGCACTGCGGATCTTTGGGTAATTTAATGGTGCGCCATTGTGCGTGGCGGGCGTCGAACAATTGCAAACTGCTCTTAAGCGTTGTGCCGATGCCGATAATAAGCTTGATGGTTTCCAGCGCTTGCAAAGAACCAATCACCCCCACCAGGGGCGCCAATACGCCGTTGGCCGCACACGTTAAATCTTCTTCACTCTCTTCGTACAAACAACGATAGCAAGGGTTGTTTTCATCGCGCGCATCAAATACCGCAACCTGACCCTCCAGACGGATTGCCGCACCGGACACCAGCGGTACTTTTGCTTTAACACAAGCGGCATTGATTGCAAAACGCGTGGCAAAGTTATCCGTGCAATCCGCAACTACATTAACCTGTTTAACGTGCTCGCCAAGCGTCTCAAGATCGAGGGGATTTTCGATGCAGGTGATGTGTATGTCAGGATTTAATTCGCGCAATGTTTGCGCTGCAGAAACGGCTTTATTCACGCCGATGCGCGCCTGGGTATGCACGATTTGCCGTTGCAAATTGGACAGGTCTACCTGATCAAAATCCGCCAATACCAGATGACCAACACCGGCCGCAGCAAGGTACATGGCCACCGGTGAACCCAAGCCGCCCAGACCAACAATCAACACCCGCGCCGCCAGTAATTTTTCCTGCCCTTCGATATCGATATCGTCGAGCATAATCTGGCGTGAGTAGCGCAGTAATTGCTGATCGTTCATCATCGGCTTAGCCCGTTTTTTTGCCCATCGTAACGCGTTCGTTATCACTCAGGTCGCGTAGCGTTGTTATCGCAACGTAACCGAATTGTTCAAACAATTGGCGCACCGTCTGACCTTGCTGATAACCATGTTCGATCAACACCCAACCAGTGGGCCGCAAATAATAGCGCGCCTGTTGCACGATGTTTTCAATATCGCGCAGCCCCTGGTTATCGGCAACCAGTGCGCTCAAGGGTTCAAAGCGCACATCGCCCTGTTGCAGGTGCGGATCATCGGCGGCGATATAAGGTGGGTTGCTGACAATAACATCAAAGTCAGTTTCTTCTACTGCCGAAAACCAATCGCTTTGTTTGATCTCTACATTCTGAATGTGTAGATGCCGGCAGTTTTTTTGCGCTAGCAACACGGCTTCCGGCTGGTTATCCACCCCGAGGCAATGCCAATATTTTTTCTCGTGTGCCAGCGCTAATACAATCGCGCCGGTACCGGTACCCAAATCCAATACATGGCGCGGCTGGTTGTGCATATCCGACGCAAATAAATTCAGGACGGTTTCCACCACCAGTTCAGTGTCAGGGCGCGGAATCAAGGTGGTGTTATTGACAAACAAGGGCAACGACCAGAATTCGCGCTGACCGATAATATGTGCGACCGGCTCACCATGTAAACGCCGATCAAACAGTGCAATAAAGTTATCTTCTTGCTCCACCGTTAACGCGGTTTCGGGCCAGGTAAATAAAAAGGTGCGGTCCTTTTGCAGGATATGCGCCAGCAATATTTCAACATCCAAGCGGGGTGAATCGCTTACCTTGGCCAGTTGATTCGCCATCCGGATACAACTGGCGATGGTGAAGGCTTCACTCATGCATTACTCCGCCAAAGCAGCCAACTGATCCGCCTGATATTCATTAACCAGCGGTTGGATCACACTGTCGAGCTCACCTTCCATCACTGCATCCAATGAATACAGCGTGAGATTAATACGGTGATCTGTTACACGCCCTTGCGGATAATTATAGGTACGGATGCGCTCGGAACGATCACCGGTTCCCACCAGGTTACGTCGTTCATCGGATAAAGATTTGTGCGCAGCATCTTCCTGCATGGTTTTTAATTTGGTTGCCAGCAACGACATGGCGCGTGCACGGTTTTTGTGTTGCGAGCGCTCGTCCTGACACTCCACTACAATTCCCGTGGGCAGGTGCGTGATGCGAATGGCAGAATCGGTTTTGTTAACGTGCTGACCACCGGCACCGGAGGAACGATAAGTATCAACACGCAAATCGGCTTTATTGATATTCACCTCTTCCAATTCATCTGCTTCCGGCATCACCGCCACGGTACAGGCCGAGGTATGAATCCGCCCTTGAGATTCCGTCTCCGGAACGCGCTGCACGCGATGTGCACCGGATTCGAATTTCATCTTGGAATACACACCTTGGCCGGTTACCAGAGTGATAATTTCTTTATAGCCGCCATGCTCACCTTCACTCTCGCTCAATACTTCTACCCGCCACCCCTGACGCTCGGCATATTTGGAATACATGCGGAACAAATCGCCAGAAAAAATCGCCGCTTCATCGCCGCCGGTACCGGCACGAATTTCCAGGTAACAATTCTTTTCATCGTTGGGATCTTTAGGCAGCAACAGGCGTTGCAAGTCCAACGTCATCGGCTCCAACTGTTCTTCACAGGAAGCCAATTCTTCTTCCGCCATGACTTTCATGTCGGGGTCATTCCCCGTCAACCATTGTTTGGCTTCAGCCATATTGTCGAGCAACTGTTGATAACGCTGATAACCCTGAACGATAGGCTCCAGCTCAGCATATTCTTTCGATAGCTCACGAAATTTATTCTGGTTATTGATGATATCTGCTTCGGACAACAGCGCGCTGACCTCTTCGTAGCGCTCGCTCAGGCGTTGCAGTTTTTCCAGGATCGATGCTTTCATTCAGACTCGCTTTTTTCGATATCGTCAGTAGATAAATCAAATAATTCCTGCGCTACCTGAATCATCTCAGTGCGCCCGCCGGCGCTGGCATCTTTCAGGACGGTCGTCGGCGTATGGATTAATTTATTAGTCAGATTGCGCGCAAGCTGTTGCAGTACTTGCTCTGCATCGGCACCACTTTCCAGCAGGCGCTGCGCTTTCATTAATTCGTTATCACGCAGGTTTTCTGCCTTGCGCCGGTAAGCTTTGATGGTGGCGACAGCATTCAGTGCCCGCGCGTGGCGGCGATATTGTTCAACGCCTTCGTCGATAATATCTTCGGCTTTATCTGCGGCAGCCACACGGGATTTTTTATTTTCATCAATCACCGCGTGCAGGTCATCTACGGTGTACAGGTACACATCGGCCAACTCGCCGACCTGCTCTTCAATATCGCGCGGCACGGCAATATCGAGCATAAACATCGGCTTGTGTTTACGCTTTTTCAGTGCGGATTCCACCGCGCCCTTACCCAGCAGCGGCAGTTGGCTGGCGGTGGATGAGATCACAATATCGGCGCGGTGAAGATATTCAGGAATATCCGACAAGAGTATTGCCTCGCCGAGAAATTCCCGCGCGAGCCGCTGGGCGCGATCCAGGGTGCGGTTGGCCACGATCATCTTCTTGATGCCCTGCTCCGCCAGATGCCGGGCCACCAGCTCGATGGTTTCGCCAGCACCGATCAGCAGCGCCGTGTCCTGTTTTAGGTTGGAGAAAATTTGCTGCGCCAGACTCACCGCCGCATAAGCCACCGAAACCGGGTTTTCACCGATAGCGGTTTCCGTGCGCACCCGCTTGGCAATACTGAATACCTGCTGGAATGTACCGTGCAATTCACCACCGATAGTGCCTGCATCCCGCGCCACCGCAAAGGCAGACTTCATCTGTCCGAGGATTTGCGGTTCACCTAACACTAATGAGTCCAGCCCGCCGGCGACCTTCATCATATGACGCACAGCGTCTTCATCGCGGTGACAATAGAAACACTGCTCCAGATCAGCGGCGCTGATGGCGGTATGTTCCACCAACCAATCGAACAACGCCTGGGGCTCGCCGAGACTACTGGCATAAATCTCTGTGCGGTTGCAGGTAGAGAGAATGGTTACTTCCGCCAGTCCCGCCTGCGCCCGCGCTTGATGCAGGGCTTCCGCGACCTGCTCCGGCGCAAAAGCTACCCGCTCGCGTATTGCGAGAGGCGCGGAGTTATGATTGATGCCAAAGGCCAATAAGGTCATGCAGAACCGGGCGGTCACAAATTAAAGGGCGTCATTGTCCGGCCAGCGGGGTCCGCTGACAAGGGGGAGATGAGTTTCACCGTAAAAGCCTGCTCGACAAGCCTGTAGCGTAGTGCTACATTTGATTCGTCTTGCTACTCAATATCAGCTAACCCGGATTCCCTACGGAGGCTCCCATGGCTGTTTCATCTCCCTTAAGGCTTGATCACAAACTGGTGGAAGCCGCTGCAGCAATGGCCCACCTGTTTAAACGCACCACTCCCCGGCAAATCGAATACTGGGCCGAATTAGGCCGCGCGGTAGAGCGCGAACTGGATGCCGAAACGGTGATTGCGCTACGCGAAGGCTTGGCGCAACTGCGTGTTGAACCCATCCATTCAGTACCCCTGGATGCAGATGATGTCTTTGCCGATCTGGATCTCGCCCGGAATAGCGGCTTACTTAGCCAACACATCAGTGCAGCCAAATTGCGCTATCAAGCCAGTCAGGCGGCACCCGGTCTGCTGGAACAGATTCATCCCGACGGGCGCGTGGTGGTGGGTCAATTTCGCAATGGCCAATTTATTCCGCAAATCGGGTAAAGGATTTTCCCTTTCGTGCCAACCACGCTTCCCCTCCGCAAACAACTCTGGCTTTTAGCCGGAGGCAACGGTGCCGGTAAAAGCACCTTTTATCGTACCGCCCTGCAACCACGCGGCATGGCTTTGGTGAATGCCGACAATATCGCCCGCGATATGGCTCCGGAC
>CAMPIG010000312.1 GCA_946886255.1 uncultured Cellvibrio sp.
TGGCGCTCGCGACGGCGCCAGCAGATTGCGGTTCGTCCTTTCCCTGAATCCTGGCATCAACTGCTTGAGCAACACTGGCAGTTGTATGCGGTGTTGCCCGAAGATGTACGTGACCAACTGCAGCGGCAACTCCGGGTGATGATGGCGGAAACCGAGTTCTACGGCTGCAATGATTTGATTGTTACGGAGAAAATGCGTGTGTTGGTCCTGGCACAAGCCAGCTTGCTTTATGGCAGCGTCATTCATCACCAGCAAACGGATTTTCCCTGTGTCTTACTTTACCCGGATGCTTTTGTTCGTGAAGGCGCGATGGTGGATGAACTGGGTTTGGTTGCCGAGGAGCGTCATATTCTTTTGGGAGAGTCCTGGGAACAGGGTAAGGTGATCTTGTCCTGGGCCGACATTGAGCAGAATCTGGCGCAACCACGGAGCCACCACAATCTGGTGATTCACGAATACGCGCACCAGATTGATGGTTATGACGGCGCTATGAACGGCACACCACCCGTGGCGGGTCATCCGAAATTCCAGACATGGCCTGCGGTCATGCAAGGCGCCTATGATGATCTCTGTCATCGCGTGGATGCGGGTGATGTATCTTTTGATCCCTACGCGACGACTAATCCCGCAGAATTTTTTGCCGTCGTTAGTGAATATTTCTTTATGCAACCGCAGGTGCTTATTGAGCGTTATCCCGATGTTTATCGGTTGCTCTCTGCTTTTTATCGTCGTGACCCCTTGACCTGGACTTAACGCTCTTCGTTTCTGTCAGCTGAAACCCTTGAAGAACTTTTGGTTTAAACCAAACTCCCAAAGACACCTTTCTCTGCAAAATATTCATCGCAAATTCATAAGGAATTCCCATGAAGTATTGGCTATCCACCTTATTGTTATTCACCTGCCTATCATCATTCGCCGCAGAGGCGCCCAGCTACGGTCCGCGTCTGGAAGGCTTTAACTATCCCCACCCCACTAAAACCTTCACCTTCACATCCCAACAACAGGATCTGGAGATGGTGTATATGGATGTCCAGCCCGAGGAGGCAAACGGGCGCACGGTGGTACTGATGCATGGCAAGAATTTTTGTGCAGCGACCTGGGAGGGCACCATCAAGGTACTGGTCGATAAAGGTTATCGTGTGATAGCGCCAGACCAGATCGGCTTCTGTAAATCATCCAAGCCAACACAGTATCAATTCAGCTTTCAGCAACTGGCGAGCAATACCCGGGCGTTGCTTGACAATATCGATGTGAAAAACGTGACCGTCATGGGGCATTCCATGGGCGGCATGTTGGCTACGCGTTTTGCGCTCATGTATCCCGAACAAACTGAGCAACTGGTGATGGTCAATCCGATTGGCCTGGAGGATTGGAAGGCATTGGGCGTGCCTTACCGTAATGTGGATGAATGGTATGCGCGGGATCTGAAAACCTCGGCGGAGAGCATTCGGAAATACCAGCTCAATACCTACTACGCCGGAAATTGGCGCCCGGAGTTTGATCGTTGGGTGGAGATGCAAGCGGGTATGTTTCGCGGTGAGGGACGAGAGCTGGTGGCCTGGAGTTCGGCATTAACCGCTGACATGATTATGTCGCAGCCGGTCGTCTACGAATTTCCCCTATTGAAGGTGCCGGTGTTACTGCTGATCGGCGAATTGGATAACACAGCGTTGGGCAAAGATGCAGCTCCGCCAGCGTTGCAGAAAAAATTGGGCAATTATAAAAAGCTGGGTCGAGAAATCGCGGCACAAATTCCCAAAGCCAAATTGGTGAATTTTCCCGACCTGGGTCACTCACCGCAGATTCAGGCTCCGGAGCGTTTTCACAAGGCGCTCTTAACAGGACTATTGCCTTGATCCTTGAAGAATATTGTTGGCAATGCAGATCCAACGCAGGGCGATCCGAGAGTTGAATTTAAGTTTTAGTGGGTTCGCCTCAGGGCTTGTTTTCGTCGCTATTGATTTGCACCAGTGTGGCCAAACCTTCGTGGCGCAGTTTGTTCATCAGCTTGGCCAACTGGTCCACCTCGGCGGCATCCAACTGCTCGCCGTGAACAAAAGATAATCGCCCCTTGGTAACCAATTCGCGCACATACGTGGGCCGGACGCGCAGTCGTTCGGCAGCTTGGGTGATAGACAGCAGTTGTTGCAACATAACGGGAATCAGGTAATAAAAAGATTGTGGATGCGCATCTGGAACGCGCGGAAAACCTCTGCTTCACTATGCCACACTTTATTGCCGATTACTCGCCATGAACGGCGCCAGCGGTGGATAATCCCCTGACCCTGTGCCGATCCTGTGCCATAATTCGAACATCCCGATGACCGTACTCATGCGGTCATACACGCATCCGTTTTTCATTACCCTACAAGAATAAGGCAGTCTTGCATGAGCAATCGCGGCACGCTTTATACCGTTTCTGCACCCTCCGGTGCCGGCAAAACCAGCCTGGTGGCGGCGCTGGTCAAATCCAATCCCGAGGTATGTGTATCTATCTCCCATACCACACGACCTATGCGCCCCGGCGAGAAAGACGGGGTGAATTATCATTTTGTTGATCACACGACTTTTGAAAATATGCTTGAAGAAGGTGCTTTTCTGGAGCACGCACGGGTGTTCAAAAATCTGTATGGCACCTCCCAGCAGTGGGTCGTTGAGACCTTGCAGCAAGGTATGGACGTGATCCTGGAGATCGACTGGCAGGGCGCCGAACAGGTGCGCCGGTTGATGCCTGATACCATCAGTTTATTTATCCTGCCGCCCTCCCTTGCTTCCCTTCGGCAGCGCCTGACGGGGCGTGGCCAGGATGACAGCAGCGTGATTGAGGCGCGGATGAATGAAGCCATCAGCGAGATTTCCCACTACGTTGAGGCGGATTACCTGATCATCAACGATGACTTCACCACCGCGCTCGCACAATTCCAGGCGCTGATCACCAGCCAACACCTGAGTTTGCCCCGTCAGGCTGAAAAGCACGCGACACTGCTGCGCGAATTGTTAGCCTGATTCCCGGGCATTTGGTTGGTAAACTCACGCAAGTGTACATTTTGTGGCCAATTCCTCGGCGCGCGACTGGCGGCGAGCACCTATCTCACGCATAATAGCACCCTTGAAAAGCAGCATTCCGGCTGCATTACTTAGTTCAGGCACGGAAATTTTATGGCACGCATTACTGTTGAAGATTGTTTGAATCACGTTGATAACCGTTTTGAGTTGGTTATGGTGGGCAGCAAACGCGCCCGTCAACTCGCGATCGGTGGTAAAGACCCACACGTCCCCGCCGAAAATGACAAACCCACTGTGATCGCCCTGCGCGAAATTGAAGAAGGTTTTATTGATGCGAGCATTCTTCTCGAAAAAGACGTGGCTCCTGCGCCGAAACCTGAGCGCAACTACGAACAGGAAATGTAAGCCGAGGTAGATCATCCCCTAGCCGCTGCCGGTGTAGCGGCTTTTCAGTCTCTGGAGAACGGCGTTGCAGACAATTGAAGCCTTAAGTCACAGGCTTTCGTCATATCTGGATACTCCCCAAATTAATTTGGTGAAGCGGGCTTATTTTTACGCGGAACAAGCCCACGATGGCCAAAAGCGTCGCAGTGGCGAAGCCTACATTACCCATCCGCTCGCGGTAGCGGATATTCTCGCGCACATGCATATGGACCATCAGAGTTTGATGGCAGCCATGCTGCACGATGTCATTGAAGATACCGGCATCAGCAAAAAAGCGATCTCCAGGCAGTTTGGTGATTCTGTGGCCGATCTGGTGGATGGTGTCAGCAAGCTAACTCAGATCGAATTTGAATCCCACGCGGAAAAGCAGGCGGAAAACTTCCAGAAGATGGCATTGGCGATGGCCAATGACTTGCGTGTTATCCTGGTAAAGTTAGCTGACCGTTTGCACAACATGCGCACACTGGGTGCTATGCCCGCCGACAAGAAACGTCGGATCGCTAAAGAAACCCTAGAGATCTACGCCCCCATCGCCCATCGGCTGGGTATGAATGATATGCGCCTGGAGTTTGAGGATCGTGGCTTTTACGCGATGTATCCGTTGCGGGCGACACGTTTGCAGGCCGCCCTTAAGACCGCGCGCGGTAACCGCAAAGAGTTGGTTGAACAAATTCAGACGTCCATTGAAAAACGCCTGACTCGCGAGAAGATCGTGGCTGAGGTAATCGGGCGGGAGAAACACCTGTTCAGCATCTATGAAAAGATGCGGCAGAAGAAGAAGTACTTCAAAGAGATCATGGATGTATACGCCTTCCGCATCATCGTGGATAGCGTGGATACCTGCTATCGCGTGCTGGGGGTGATTCATAACCTCTACAAGCCCGTAGCTGGCGAGTTCAAAGATTACATCGCGATTCCCAAAGCTAATGGCTATCAGTCGTTGCACACGGTGTTGGTCGGTATGCACGGCGTACCTATTGAGGTGCAAATCCGTACTCGCGAGATGGATGAGATGGCCAATAACGGGATCGCGGCGCATTTCCTCTACAAATCCAACAGCACTGAAACGATCAACAGCAGCCACAGTCGCGCACGCCAGTGGGTGCAGGGGCTGCTGGAGATGCAGCGTCGCGCCGGGGATTCTCTGGAGTTCATCGAAAATGTGAAGATCGATCTCTTCCCGGATGAGGTATATGTTTTTACGCCTAAGGGCAAGATCGTCGAGCTGCCTCACGGTGCTACAGCGGTGGATTTTGCCTATGCCGTGCACACCGATGTTGGCAATGCCTGTGTGGCTTGCCGGATCAACGGTCGGCTCGCGCCTTTATCGCAGCCGCTGCAAAGCGGGCAGAAAGTCACCATCATCACCGCGCCGGGCGCGCAGCCCAATCCCAACTGGTTAAATTTTACGGTATCGGGTAAGGCCCGCAGCGGAATTCGACATTTCCTCAAAAATCAGCGCCATCACCAATCAGTAGCGCTGGGCCGTCGGATGCTCAGCCGTGCGTTGGCGGATATGCATATCGAACTCGATAATCTGACAGAGGCACAACAAGCGCAATTGCTGCAGGCGGCGCAAGTGGATTCACTGGAAACCTTGCTCGAAGAGATCGGCTTGGGTAACCGCGTGGCCTTTGCGGTGGCCAAACTGCTGCAACCGGATGCCGAGGTTAAGCCGCGTGGCCCTAGTATTTACTCGCCGCTTACAATTGACTCGTCCGAGGGTATGTTGATCACCTTTGCCCGCTGCTGCCGGCCGATCCCCGGCGACCCGATTATAGGGCATGTAAGCTCCGGCAAAGGCTTGGTTATCCATCAGGATACCTGTCGCAATATTGTGGAAATCCGCAGCAATCCGGAAAAAATCAGCCATGTGAATTGGGCGCCGACCGTCAGCGGGGAGTTTCTGGTGGATGTCCGGGTGGAAGTGGAGTCAGAGCGCGGCATCATCGCAACCCTCGCCACGCGGGTGACCGAGCAGGGCGGCAGCATTGAGCATATCAATGTCCAGGAGCGGGATGCCCATAACAGCGTGATTCACTTGTGTATCGGGGTACACAACCGCGTGCACCTGGCCAACATTATGCGTCGTATCCGCAACATGAGCTTTGTGATCCGAATCGGGCGCAGCAAGAATTGATTATGCATCGCGCTTCTTTCTTATAGTCATCTCATATAGCCCTGCGCCGCACTCCCGTTTATACTCGATCGCTTTCCGTTAATAACAGCGCGCCGTCCCAGCGCTTTTCAACGAAGCAGGCTCATCATGACGAACAAAGCCACAATCCATACCACCAATGCCCCGGCGGCCATCGGTACCTACTCTCAGGCAATCAAGGTCAACAACACGACATACCTGTCGGGCCAGATTCCGCTGGACCCCAAGAC
>CAMPIG010000313.1 GCA_946886255.1 uncultured Cellvibrio sp.
GTGCTGGCCGATAACGCGTTTGTGCAACGCGTCTTCCATACGTAGCAATTTCTCGCGCTCCCCTTCAAGCATCTTGGAGACCGGAATGCCCGTCCATTTGGATACGACTTCAGCAATTTCTTCTTCCGTGACTTTGTTGCGCAGCAACTTCATCTCCATCATCTCGGCCTGGCTGGCCATGTCCAGCTGCTTTTCCAGTTGCGGGATAATCCCGTACTGCAATTCCGACATGCGTGCAAGATCGCCAGCGCGCCGTGCAGACTCAAGATCCAGGCGCGCCTGTTCCAAATGACTTTTAATTTCGTGAGAACCTTGCAGGGCGGCCTTTTCAGTGCGCCAGATTTCCTCAAGATGCGCATATTCGCGCTCGTACTTCGCGATGTCCTGATCAATTTTTTCAAGACGTTTTTTACTCGCTTCGTCTTCATCTTTTTTAACCGCTTCGCGTTCAATTTTCAATTGAATCAAGCGGCGTTCAAGGCGATCCAGCTCTTCCGGTTTGGAGTCGATCTCCATACGAATACGGCTGGCCGCTTCATCAATTAGATCGATCGCTTTATCCGGTAATTGTCGATCAGTAATGTAACGCTGTGACAGCTTGGCCGCAGCGATAATGGCGGAGTCGGTGATATCAACGCCATGATGAACTTCATAGCGTTCTTTCAAACCGCGCAAGATAGCAATAGTGTCCGACTCATTCGGTTCATCCACCAACACTTTTTGGAAACGTCGTTCAAGTGCTGCATCTTTCTCAATAAATTTACGGTATTCATCCAGGGTGGTCGCGCCGACGCAATGCAATTCACCGCGCGCCAATGCCGGCTTGAGCATATTGCCCGCATCCATCGCGCCCTCCGCTTTACCGGCGCCCACCATGGTGTGCAATTCATCGATAAACAGAATAACGCGCCCTTCCTGCTTGCTAAGTTCATTGATGACTGATTTGAGCCGCTCTTCAAATTCACCGCGGAATTTCGCGCCGGCCAACAGTCCACCCAAATCCAGGGACAACAAACGTTTATTCTTCAAGCCTTCCGGCACTTCTCCATTAATAATACGTTGGGCCAAGCCTTCCACAATTGCGGTTTTACCCACGCCCGGCTCACCGATAAGGACGGGATTATTCTTGCTGCGGCGTTGCAATACTTGAATGGTGCGGCGAATTTCGTCATCACGCCCGATAACCGGATCCAGTTTTCCTGCCTCTGCCCGGGCGGTTAAATCTACCGTGTACTTTTCCAACGCCTGACGGTTACCTTCGGATTCCGGATCATCAACCGTTTCTCCGCCGCGCACCTTGGCAACAGCTTGTTCGAGCCGCTGTGCATTACCAAACTCCTTCAAGAGCTTACCAGCCTTGCTCTCACTATCATCCATAGCAGCCAGCAACACTGCTTCACTGGAGATAAATTTATCACCCGCTTTTTGAGCCCGACGATCCGCCAGATTTAACAGGCGAATCATTTCCTGGGACATGTTGACGTCCCCGGTCGGATTTTTGATACGCGGTAATTGCTCCAAGGTTTTAAGCAAGGCATTACGCAGTCCTGCCACATCGAAACCCGCCTGACTAAGCAAGAGTCGAACGGTTCCCGCACCTTGTTGATCCAACATCGCCTGGAGCAAATGAAGCGGTTCCAACTGACTATGGTCACGTCCAACGGCCAGCGATTGCGCATCAGACAAAGCCGTTTGCAGCTGATTGGTCAAGCGGTCAATACGCATGATTACCTCGGAGACATTAAGTAAAAAGAAAGAATGACTTCAAAATGGGGACGCAGCCGATGAAATCAAGCAGGGGTATCATGAATGGCGGCAGTTGCAGCGTCTTTGCGACACATCAAATAGATAGCAATGAGCAATAAAACGGGACTAGCGATCAGTTAACCAAATCAGGCTGGCCATGCGACCTGTCGTTTTTTCACGGCGGTAGGAGTAAAAACGGTCGCTATCGGCATAGGTGCAAAATTCACCACCATAGATAGCTTTCACTCCCAGCGCTTTCAGTTCGGCGCGAGCCAATGCATAGATATCCGCATGAAAATGTAACGGGCGCTGACCGGGCTCGAAAGCTTCAGCAATGTCATCGCTGTGTTGGGGATTGCGGGCCATCTTGAAGAAAGCTTCGAGTACTTCAATACCCACTTCAAAATGCGGCTGGGAAATGGCCGGACCTAAATAGGCGAGCAGGTGCGAGTCTGGGCCGGAGAATTTTTGTAGGGTGCGCGCGATGATGCCTTTGGCAAGGCTGCGCCATCCGGCATGAATAGCAGCGGCCTGAGTGCCCTCCCGGTCACACACCAGAATTGGCAGGCAGTCGGCGGTCATGACTACGCAGGCCAACCCGGGCTCTGTGGTGTAACAGGCATCGGCAGTTTTAACCTGACCATCCGCTTTGGCCATTGCCACCTTCACACCGTGAACCTGCTCCAGCCATTGGGGTGTTTTGTTTAATCCAAGGGACTCACATAGGCGTTGACGATTCGCAACTACCATCGTCGAGTCATCGCCCACATGAAGCGCCAAGTTATTGGTAGCAAAAGGCGGGCGACTGATACCGCCCTGGCGCGTGGTGATACAAGCACGCACGGTTGGCGGCAAAGGCCAGTCCAGCGACACAGTGCTTTTGCCGGGCATCATTAGTCTGCCTTAATTTTCATTGCTATAGCCACTTTTAAGTGCGCCCAGTAACTGCTGGAAATCCTCCGGCAATGGACTGGACCACTCGCAATACTCGCCAGTGTCCGGGTGCTCTAACCCGAGAGTCGCCGCGTGCAATGCCTGACGGGGGAAATGCTTAAGCACACTGATCAGGTGATCATCCGCACCTTTGGGAATTTTGAACCGCCGGCCATAGGTGGCATCACCGACCAGCGGGAACTGTATGTGCGCCATATGTACCCGAATCTGGTGGGTACGGCCAGTTTCAAGACGAACCCGAATATGGGTGTGGTGAGGAAAACGCGTCAATACCCGGTAGTGAGTAACTGCTCGCTTACCGCCGTGACTCAATACCGCCATCAGTTTGCGTTGCGTGGGATGACGCCCTATAGGCGCATCTACGGTGCCGCCGCCGGTCATCGCACCGACGGCAACCGCTTCGTATTCTCGGCTGACGGTTCGATCTGCCAGTTGCTCAACAAGATCCGCATGCGCTTGCAGGGTCTTGGCGACGACCATGAGGCCGGTGGTTTCTTTATCAAGCCGATGAACAATCCCGGCACGCGGCACATTAATAAGGTCAGGGCAATGATTCAGCAGCGCATTCAGCAGAGTGCCTGTTTGATTACCGGCTGCTGGATGTACCACCAACCCGGCTGGCTTGTTAATCACCATCATGTGATCGTCTTCGTAAACAATGTCGAGGTCGATAGCCTCAGGCTCCCAAGTGCCCTGGGCTTCCAACTCGGCCCGCAACACTAGATGCTCGCCGCCAATCAGTTTGTCCTTGGGCTTGGCAACTCGCCCATCCAGCGTCAAGTGACCATCACGAATCCAGGTCTGCAGACGCGAACGGGAGAAGTCGGGGAACAACTCCGAGGCCACCTGGTCGAATCGCATGCCGCCCATACTGAGCGGTACCTGGGCGCTATGTTCAAGCACTTCTTTCATTGCGTAGCAAAACCTCTGACTCAAAAAAGTCGCCCAGCTTACACCATGAGCGATCCAAAAGCTGGAGCCGGAATAAAAACCATCGCCGGGTATCGGCAAGGCAGGCAGCACAGAACAGTGATTGCCACTTTGGTATCGGCAAGCTCTGTGTTTAAATACCCGCCGCCAGCCTAACTGCGGCATTTTTCCTGAAACGAGATGCGAGTTTAAACCACTATGCGTGTTATGCACTTCCTGCTACTCAGCGCCCTGATCCTGCTGACAGCCTGCTCCAGCACCCCGAAAGAGCCCGAGTACACCACGGAGGCAGACCTCTATAGCGCAGCGACAACTCAGTTGAACCGCAGCCAGTGGGAAACCGCTATTAAAAACCTGCAGACGCTGGAAGAAAACTTCCCCTTCGGAACCTACGCCGAGCAAGCGCAATTGGAGCTGATCTACGCCTACTATATGTCCAACGATCCGGATGCGGCCATTGCCACGGCCAACCGGTTTATCCGCTTGCACCCACAGCACCGCAACGTCGATTATGCCTATTACATGATGGGACTGAGCTCCTTCACCAAAGACAAGGGCATGTTTGAGCGGGTTCTTCCAACAGACCTGACGATGCGCGACCCTGGTGCTGCGCGGGAATCTCTGGCTAACTTCTCCCAGTTGCTCAACCGTTACCCTGACAGTGCTTATGCTGCGGATGCGAAAAAGCGGATGCTTTATTTGCGCAACCTGCTGGCCCGCTATGAAATTCATGTGGCCAACTATTATTTCAAACGTGGTGCCTACCTGGCCGCCACTGCTCGCGGTCGCTATGTGTTAGAGAATTATCCCCGGACTCCGGCTACACCTGATGCGCTGGCCGTGATGGTTCAGGGCTATAAAGAGTTAAAGATGGACGATGCCGCTGAACAAATGCTCGCCATCCTGCGCACCAACTACCCAAACCACCCCGTGCTCGACAGCAACGGCCAGTTTAACGATCGGTTTCGGTATGGCAGCGACGAACGCTCCTGGGTTAGCCGTCTCACCTTCGGCTTGTTTGATAAACGCGATCCTCCAGGCTTTGATACACGGGAACTGTACAATCCCGAATATCAAAAACCAGCGCGACCTGATCGCAGCTGATAGAAAAAATCCGGGCAAGCCCCGGATTTTTTTCGTCCATAAAGTCTCTCTCTATTCTCCCGGCTTCCAGCCAGAGGTAATGGGATAACGACGGTCGCGCCCGAAACCTCGCTGTGAGATACGAACACCAATAGGTGCCTGGCGACGCTTGTATTCATTGATATCAACCAGGCGCACCACCCGCTCAACCGTAGTTCGGTCAAATCCGCGACTGATGATAGCTTCAGCACTGTAGTCCTGCTCTACATACAACGCCAAAATCTGATCGAGTATCTCATAGGGCGGAAGGCTGTCCTCATCCTTCTGGTCGGGCGCCAGCTCGGCCGATGGTGGACGACTAATAACGGTCGGCGGAATGACTTCGCCGACCGTATTACGGTAACGCGCCAATTCAAACACCAGCGTTTTGGGTACATCTTTCAAGGCATCAAAACCACCCGCCATATCGCCGTACAAAGTCGAGTACCCCACAGCCATCTCACTTTTGTTCCCAGTCGTGAGGACCAGATAACCTTTTTTATTGGAGATGGCCATTAACAACACCCCTCGACAGCGAGCCTGAAGGTTTTCTTCAGTGGTATCGCGGGAGGTGGCAGCGAACTCATCGCTCAAGGCAGCCATAAAGGCTTCATACATCTGCTCGATACTGATGGAGCTATAACGCACGCCCAGCCGGCGCGCCTGTTCCGCAGCATCATTTTTGCTGAGGTCGGATGTATAGCGAAATGGCATCATCACGGCTTCGACCCGCTCAGCACCCAAGGCATCGACCGCAACAGCGAGTGTTAGCGCCGAATCAATCCCACCGGACAATCCCAGCACCACACCCTTGAAGCGATTTTTATTCACATAATCGCGCATGCCCAACACCAGTGCCTGATACACCGAGGCCAATGGATTCAATAAGGGGCTCAGGGTTTGCTGCGGTATCGATGTAGTGGTATCGATCACATCCAGGCTTAGTGCAAACAGGTTTTCCTCAAAATTCGGCGCGCGGAAACAGGCTTGGCCTTGCGCATCCACGGCCACAGAGCCACCATCAAACACAAGTTCATCCTGA
>CAMPIG010000314.1 GCA_946886255.1 uncultured Cellvibrio sp.
AAAACTTTCCATTGCTTTACCTCCGTTACTCGATGATGTCGCCGCGCAATAAATATTTTGATAAGGCTACGGTGCCGACAAAACCCATCACCGCAATCAATAATGCCGCTTCAAAATAGAGTGCTGATTGTTGATAAATGCCGAACAGGATCAGCAACGCAATGGCGTTTACGTACATCGTATCCAGCGCGAGTATGCGATCCGGTAGTGACGGACCTATAGCCAACCGCCACAGGTTGAGGGCTATAGCCATGCTGATCATCAGCATGGCAACAGGAATGACGATCATGAGCATTCGAAGATCTCCTTCAGCGGTTGTTCGTAGCGCTGTTTTAATTCGGCGATTGACGCATCAATGTCGTCGACATGCAGAACGTGAATCAGCAAAGCCCTGCGGTCGACACTTAAGTCCGCCGAAACGGTTCCCGGTGTGAGCGATATCGTGCTGGCCAGGACGGTGATGGTGAAGTCTTCCTTGATGTCCAGCGGCAGGGTCATGAAGGCCGGTTGTAATTTTTTACTCGGACCCAGGATGCGGACCGCCAACACGCCGTTGGCGATGACAATGTCCCACAGCACCATCAGCACAAAGCGTGTTGCCAGCAGCGGCCTGTGCAGGCGGGTTGCTTCCGGCCAGAAGGCGTGAGTCAAAAACGGAATCAGCCAAGCGAGTATCGCGCCCAGTACGATGTGGCCTGCGCTGAACTCATTCACCATCAGCAGCCAGAGCACCCACATAAACAGGCTCAAAGCCGGATGCGGTAACCAGCGGCGGTGCTGATTAGCGAGTAAATGCTTGTCGGTGGATTGGCTCATGGTCAACCTCCTTGCAGCGGACGGTGGTTGAGCACCGCATTAATATAGTGGCCGGGGTTCATAACCTGCTCGGCGATACCGCGCGTGTACTCGATGGCATAGTTGCCCCAGATCATCAAGGCAAAGCTGAAACCCATCAAACCGAAGATCGCGAGCAGCGACCAGATATCGGCCTTGGGCGCTTCTTCCACGCGGTTTTCTGTGCGCCAGAAGATGGTGCTGCCGCTGCGGCTTAGGGCCGTTAATACCGCCAGGCTGGCGGCTAGTACCGTGGCCCAGAGCCAGACGGCCTGAATACCGCTGGCTGCCTGGAGTATCAAGGCCTTGCCGATAAAGCCGCTAAGGGGCGGCATACCGATTACGCTGATCGCACCGGCGAAAAACAGAGTGCCCAATAAGATGGGCTGACGCAGCTTGGGCCCGGCTATGATCTGGTCAGCGGTGACCCCGCGTTGCCGCACAATCAAATCCGCCAGCAAGAACAATGCACCGGAAATCCAGGTGGAGTGCAGTAAGTAGAAGAGGGTTGCCCCCAATGCTACTTCACTGTTGATTGCCACCCCGGCGAGCAAGGTACCAACGGAAATAATCACCAGATAAGCAATCTGCATACGCAGTTCCTGGGCGGCCAGCGCGCCAATAAAACCGAGCACCAGGGTGGTCAGGGCCAGGGGCCACAGCCAGGGCAGGGCGAGGTTGGCCAGCAAACCGGCTTCGTCACCGAAGATAAGTGTGTAAACCCGGATGATGGTGTAAACACCCACCTTGGTCATGATGGCAAATAACGCGGCGATGGGCGCACTGGCGGAGGCATAGGCGCGCGGCAGCCAGAAATACAGCGGCACCATCGCCGCCTTGAGCCCAAACACCAGCAATAACAGGATAGCGACGGCAGCCACCAGCGGCGCATCCTCCGGGTTCACCTGTGCCACCCGTTGCGCCATATCCGCCATATTGAGTGTGCCGGTCAGGCCATAGAGAACTGCAACAGCAATCAGGAATAGCGCCGAACCCGCCAGGTTGAGCACGACATAGTGCAGCCCCGCCTTGGCCCGCGCCGCCCCATTGTCCTGCAAGAGCAGGGCATAGGAAGCCAGCAGCAGGATTTCAAAGAACACGAACAGGTTAAAGATATCGCCGGTCAGGAAAGCGCCATTGACGCCCAGTAACAGGAAGTGCGCCAGGCTATGGAATGACTGCCCACCCTGAGGTGCTTCTTCAGCGGTGGTATAGAGCAGGCTGAAGAACGCGAGGGTACTGGTGAGTACCAGCAGAAGCGCACTCAGCCGATCCAGCACCAGCACGATACCGAACGGCGGCGCCCAGTTGCCCAGGGCGTAAACCACCAATTCGCCGGTGTTGGCAGTAAACAGTAGTTGCAGGGTGACCAGCGTCAGCAGGCCGGTACTGATCAGGCTCAGCACATGGCCGAGCATCCGGCGACTTTCCGGGACCAGCAGGAGCAGCAATCCCGTCAATAACGGCAGCAGGATGGGCAGGATAATCAGGTGACTCATTGCGCCTCATCCTCCGCCGCCGGACGGCCGTCCACATGGTCATTGCCCAGTTCGGCGCGGGCGCGCAGGGCCAGTACCAACAAAAAAGCCGTCATAGCAAAACTGATGACAATAGCAGTGAGCACCAAAGCCTGGGGCAGAGGATCGGTGTAGCGATCACCGGAACCGATCACCGCAGGTGCGCCGCTGTGCAGGCGTCCCATCACGAAAATAAACAGGTTGACGGCGTAGGACAGCAGTGTCAGCCCGATGATGACCGGGAAGGTGCGGCCGCGCAGCATCAGGTAAACACCGCAGCCGGTCAGCACCGCAATAATGATGGCGATCAGGGCTTCCATGGGGAGTCCTCCTGTGTAGTTTCGGCGGGTGTCTCATAACTGGTCTGGGCCAGCTTACCCAGATTGGACAGGATCACCAGGGTCGCGCCCACGACCGTGATATACACACCGGTATCAAACACCATCGCAGATGCCAGCTCGAACTCCCCCACAATCGGCCAGTGAACATGGGTAAAGGTGGAGGTGAGGAAGGGGTAGCCGAAGAACCAACTGGCCAGACCTGTGGCCGTTGCCAATAGGACCCCGCTGGCAGCAACGCTGCGATAGGACCAGTTGAGTCGCTGCTGCACCCAGTCGGTACCGCTGGCGACATATTGCAGGATCAGCGCCACGCTGGTGATCAGGCCCGCAATAAATCCACCACCAGGCAGGTTGTGGCCGCGCAGGAATATGTAGAACGACACCATCAAGGCCAGAGGTAACAGGATGCGTGCCAGCACCATCAGGATGGGCGGATAAGGATCTTTGGACCAGACCCGACCGGTACCATCGGCATTGGGCACCGGCAGACGTAGCCTGCGCAGCATGGCGAAGATACCCACGGCCGCGATGGCCAATACGGTAATTTCTCCCAAGGTATCAAAGCCGCGAAAGTCCACGAGGATCACATTCACTACATTGGTGCCGCCCCCACCGCTGACGCTGTTCGCCAGATAGTAATCGGCGATAGTTTCGTAGGGGCGAGTGAGCACTGCCCAGGTCAACAGGCCCATGCCTACGCCCGCCGCCCCGGCAAGCAGAATGTCACGACTGATACGCAACCGACTCGATTCGCTAGGGCTGACTTGTGGCAGGAAATAGAGCGACAACATCATCAGGACGATGGTGACAACTTCAACCGATAATTGCGTGAGTGCCAGGTCCGGTGCGGAGAAACGGACAAAAATCAGCGCCACGATCAGGCCCACCACACTTAACAGCAACAGGGCGGCAAAGCGGTTGTGGTGGACGATGACCGTACCCAATGCGCCCACGATAAGCACCAAGGTTGCCAGTACGCTTACGCCATCAAGCGGTGTCATCGCCAGGCTGCCGCTAAAGCTGGTCAACGGCCACAATTCAATGCCAGCGGCCAGTACGGCCATGCCCACGAACAACACCATATAGCGCTGCAAGGAACCGTTCTCCAAACGCTTGGTGATGGATTGCGCCAGGCGCACGCTGCGTTGAACCCGGGCCTCGAAGACAATTTTTTCATCGCGTCGGTATTGCCGCTCATAAAAAGCGAAGAATCCCTTGCGTTGGTGGTACAGAAGCAGCCCGCCCGCGAGGGCGATAAAACTCATCATCAGCGGCAGGTTGAATCCATGCCAGATGGCGATCTGGTAGCTGGGCACTTCTGTGCCGATTACCGCCAGGCTGGCGGCATCAAGAAAAGGCGCCACAGTGAAGTTGGGCAAGGTGCCCACGAGGACACACAGGATCACCAGGATGGCCATGGGCACGATCATATAGGGTGGCGCTTCATGAGGTGGGTATTTGGGCAGGTCTATGGGCTCGCCATTAAAAAACACATCGTGGATAAACCGATAGGAGTAGGCCACCGCAAAAATACCGGCGAGGGTGGCGAGCATTGGCACCAGCCAGGCGTAATGTCCCAGCGCCTCCAGGTGCAACGTCTCGGCAAAGAACATCTCTTTGCTTAAGAATCCGTTCAATAAGGGCACACCTGCCATGGCCGAGGCCGCCACCATGGCCACGGTGGCGGTTACCGGCATATAGCGCCACATCCCGTTGATGCGCCGCATATCCCGTGTGCCGGTTTCGTGATCGATGATCCCAGCCGCCATAAATAGCGAGGCTTTGAAGGTGGCGTGATTGATGATATGGAAGATCGCGGCGATCGCACCCAACTGGCTGTTCAATCCGAACAACATCGTGATCAGTCCCAGGTGACTGATCGTGGAGAATGCCAGTAACCCTTTCAGGTCGTGCTTGAAGAGCGCGGTATAAGCGGCAAATACCAGCGTCGTCAGACCCGTGGCGGTAACGATGTAAAACCATAAGTCAGTGCCAGCGAGGGCGGGATACATTCTTGCCAGCAGGAACACGCCGGCTTTCACCATGGTGGCCGAGTGCAGGTAGGCGGAGACGGGCGTCGGGGCCGACATGGCGTGGGGCAACCAGAAGTGAAACGGAAACTGTGCCGACTTGGTGAAAGCGCCTAGCAATACCAGGATCAATACCACCGGGTACAAGCTGTGGGCACGGATGTCATCGCCGGAAGCCAGGATCACACTCAAGCTGAAGCTGCCGACAATATCGCCCAGCAACAGAGCGCCCGCGAGTAGCGCGAGACCCCCAGCGCCGGTAATCATCAGTGCCATACGCGCGCCCTTGCGGGCTTCGGATTTGAGTGACCAGTAGCTGATCAGCAGGAAAGAACTGAGGCTGGTTAACTCCCAAAACACGATCATTAACAGGATGTTGTCGGACATCACGATGCCGAGCATCGCCATCATGAAAATCTGCAAGAGTCCATAGAGTTTGCCGAGGGAGTCTTTTTCGGCGAGGTAATAACGTGCGTAAAGAATAACCAGCAAACCGATACCGGTAATTAACAGCCCGAACATCATGCTCAAACCATCAAGCCGCAAACTCAGGTTCATGCCCAACAGCGGCAACCACTCCTGATGAAAAAACAGGACATCGCCAGCAAAGATAACCGGCAGGTGATAAATCAATAAACCAATAGAAATGAGTGGAGCAACAGCCGCCGAAAAAGCGCACACCGTGCGACCGTAACGTTCACACCATAAGGGCAGGCACGCGCCCAATAACGGTAAAAAAATAACGAGCAGTAATGTCATGGAGACAACACTCCTGGTAACAAGACACAGCCAGTCAGCGTGAGTGCTGACAATAATTATTGCAATATGGCAGACGTGCCAACCAGAGGCGGGTCAGTGAAGAAGGGACGGCGCTTCGCTCGAAAACAGCGCGCACGCATCGTAAAGATAATCTGCAGGAGTGACATTTCGCGTCCTGTTAGGGTTGTGAGTGGATAACACATGTTACACCCAGCCAACAAAAGCCCGACAGTTATACCGCGAGACGTATGGCAACGCCAGTATTTCTTGCAA
>CAMPIG010000315.1 GCA_946886255.1 uncultured Cellvibrio sp.
ACTAAATATGTAGTCGTTTTGCTTACATAACCATGAGTATTTAAAAAAGTTTTTTGGAGAAGGGAATAAAAATTTTTAAAAAATACGAAGCTTATTTTGTCGTATGCAGATCTTGCATTGCCGCAGCCCAGTTGCCTTTTGCAGCTTCAGGCAGGGCGCGAATGGCGCGATCAATTGCATCATCAATCAGGGCTTGTTCGCTTGCCGGAGCCTTCTTTAATACAAAGCCCACCACTTGTGCAGCAGAGCCAGGATGACCGATGCCGAGACGCAAGCGATTGAAGTTTTGATTGTTGCCTAACGCGCCGATGGTATCGCGCAAACCGTTATGGCCGCCGTGCCCGCCGCCGTGTTTGAAACGCGCAACACCTGGTGCAAGGTCCAGTTCATCGTGTGCGACGAGGATAGCGTCGGGAGGAATTTTGTAGAACTGCGCGATGGCACTAATGGCCTGCCCGCTACGGTTCATAAAGGTGGTGGGAATCAGCAGGCGCAGATCGCGACCGTGGAAATGAATGCGAGCAGTCAATCCGTAGAATTTATTCTCCGGAACCAGGCTGGCGCCCTCGCGGCGCGCCAGCTCGGCAACGAAATCAGCACCGGCATTGTGACGGGTCCTGTCATATTCAGTGCCTGGATTGCCCAGGCCCACGATTAATTGCAGGGGAGTGTCCATCACAATACCGTTGAGCGCCGATTAAGCAGTAGCGCCGTCTTCAGCAGCTTCTTCGTCAGCACCGCCTTTCGGCTTCAGCATGGTCACAACAGCCAGGTCGTGATCAGCACCGTGACTCAATGCAACGGAAGTTACACCTTTGGGCAGTTTCAGGTCGGAGATGTGCAGGATCTGGCCCACTTCCATCTCGCCCAGATCAACTTCGATGAACTCCGGCAGGTTGGCTGGCAAACAGCTGACTTCCAGTTGCACCAGGTTGTGTACCACTTTACCGCCTTGCAGTTTCACACCTTTGGAGGTGGCTTCATTAATGAAGTGCAAGGGTACACTGGTGTGCAGCTTGGTGGATTTGGAGACGCGCAGGAAGTCGGCGTGCAGAACCTGGGTTTTGGACGGGTGACGTTGCAGATCTTTCAGGATCACATCTTCGGCTTTGCCGGCGATGTTCAGGCTGATGATGTGCGAGTAAAACGCTTCGTTTTCCAGGTGTTTGATCAGATCTTTATGGTTGATGCTGATATTGACCGGATTTTTGCTTCCGCCATACACGATGCCGGGAACAAGGCCTTCCAGACGACGCAGGCGGCGGCTCGCACCTTTCCCCAAATCGTCACGGGCTTGGGCATCTAATACAAAGTCTTCAGACATTTTTCAGTACTCATGTTTGACTGCAAGGGTCCGCGACCAGAACCGTTTGCAGAGTTAAAAAAACCAATGCTCTGGCATTGGTGGTGGTCCGGGTACGCTGTTCAGGATTAGCGGAACATCGCACTCAGGGATTCTTCATTGCTCAAGCGGCGCATGGCCTCGGCGAGCATCTTCGACAGGGTAAGCTGACGCACACGGGGGCATTCCAACGCTTCCTGACGCAAGGGGATGGAGTCTGTCACGACCAGCTCATCCAGCACAGAGTTATTCAGGTTTTGGATCGCGTTACCGGACAATACCGGGTGCGTACAGTACGCAATGACGCGCTTGGCGCCGTGCTCTTTCAGTGCCTTGGCCGCATTACATAAGGTGCCGGCGGTGTCCACCATGTCGTCAACCAGCAAACAGGTGCGATCATTGACATCACCGATGATGTTCATTACCTCCGCGACACCAGCCTGGGGCCGACGTTTGTCGATAATCGCCAGATCAATACCCAGTTGCTTAGCTACTGCACGGGCGCGAACGACGCCGCCGATATCCGGGGAGACCACAATCAGGTCCTGGAAGTTTTGCTTTTCGATATCTTCGAGTAACACGGGAGAACCGTAGACATTGTCTACCGGTACATCGAAAAACCCCTGAATCTGTTCCGCGTGGAGATCGACAGTCAGAACGCGATCTACACCAACACCGACCATCATGTCGGCTACCACCTTGGCGGTAATGGGTACCCGCGCTGAACGCACGCGTCGATCTTGCCGCGCATAACCGAAGTAGGGAACCACAGCGGTGATACGTCCGGCGGAGGCGCGCCGTAGGGCGTCTACCATTACAATCAATTCAATCAGGTTGTCGTTAGTTGGTGCGCAGGTAGGTTGCACCACAAATACATCGCGACCGCGCACATTGGTCAGCAACTCAACGGCAACTTCACCATCAGAAAACTGCGAGACTGAAACCTCACCCAGTTGCATGCCGAGATGGTCGACAATCTTTTGTGCAAGTTCAGGGTTGGCGTTGCCGGTAAAGACCATCAAGTCAGTCACGTCATGTACCTTCTATATAAAGCCGATAATTAAAGCTGCTAAATGTGTAAATCGATAGCGTTTTCGATTTGCTGTCGATGATACTGCGTCTAAAACTGCAGGTTTTTACCCTATGCTATTTACACACCCTCTGTCAGAGGGTTGCTAGCTTCAGACCGTATGATCCACATTGAGGAAGGTGCGGTCACTGTCTGGTGAAGTCACAATGACGCGAGAAAATGGCAGGGGCGGAAGGACTCGAACCTACGAATGGCGGGATCAAAACCCGCTGCCTTACCACTTGGCGACGCCCCTGGAGAAGTAATTCTTGCGCTTTAGCGCGTGACTGGAAGCAGATTATAAAGTGGCGAGCGATGGATGCCTTGTGCGATAAATCCCGGCAGATTTTTTGGCGCTTGGGCCAGCACATGTTGTGCTTCTTCTGCGGAATCAAACGCGGCGAACACGCAAGCTCCTGTTCCAGTCATTCGAGCATTTTTGGTGTGTTGGCTCAGCCAATTCAGCGCTTCATCCACCGGGAGATAAAGTCTTCGCACCAGTGCCTGGCAGTCGTTTCGACCACCCTGCTCAAGAAAGGCCGCTACTGTAATGTTCGGCGTGTCTCTTGTCAAATCTTTGTGGGAAAAAATTTCAGCGGTAGAAACGTGGCAATTCGGATGCAAAACCACGAACCATTTTTGAGGTAATTCAATCGCTTGCAGGCGCTCGCCGACGCCTTCGGCCCATGCGGTTTGAGCGCCGATAAAGACCGGAATATCCGCTCCCAGTTTCAATCCGAGCGCGTGCAATTCCATCATCGTCAAATCACATTCCCACAGATAATTCAGTGCGACCAGTGTGGTGGCTGCGTTGCTGCTGCCGCCGCCGATGCCGCCGCCCATAGGCAGGCGTTTTTCCAGTTGGATATCCACCCCCACTTCGGTGCTGCAATAGGATTGCAACAGACGTGCAGCGCGCACAATCAGGTTGTCGTAGAAGGGTACTTCAGGCATGGCCGGGCTGAGGGTAATTTCCTGGTCGTCACGCCGCTCAAAGGTGATGGTGTCGCCATAGTTAAGCAATTGGAACAGCGTCTGCAAATTATGATAACCATCAGCTCGGCGGCCGGTGATATGCAGGAATAAGTTGAGCTTGGCGGGGGAAAGCAGAGTGATTGAATCGGGTGTGCTCATAGATGAACCCTTATCAGTCCAGTTGCCATTGGCGGATGATTAGCGTCAGGCGGATATCGCCAAAGGTGGCGGTGATGCGGCCTGGTAATTGTAACGAGGATGTGCCGGTGGATACTGACTGGTAATTCTGGTATTGGATCTGCCAGCCAGCCTGCTCCAATTGCGTGAGTAGCCCGGCTTCATTCTGCTCCATACGAATGACCGGTTGGTGCGGGGCAGGCACACCGCGCACCCAGTAGGCGAGCTGCATAACGGGTAAGGTCCAGCCGGTTGTTTGATAAATCAGGGTTTCGGCAGAGTCAGCCGTCAGGGGTGCTTCACCGGGCTGCTGCAAAGTAACGCGGCCGGGCTTGCCGCTGATCAGCAATCGACCTTGTCCGAAGGGGCCACTGAGATCCAGTGAATAATGACGTTTATTGTTTTGCCAGCGCAGGTTGGCGCTGCCATTATCGCCCGGGATACGCACACCTAATTTACCAGTGAGCTGCCAATGGGACATTTTTTGTACCCGCGCCTCATGGCTTGGCCAATCGTCAATAGGCTGGGGCAGGCGATGGGCACAACCGCTTATTAACGTTAACAACAAAATCGCCAGAGGATAAACACGCGCGAATTTGTGTTGAGGGGAAATCATTCCTGGTCAGCCTTGAGCCGTTGCATGGTGGAGGTTATGACTTCGCTGTCCGGGGTAAGTTTTAGTGCATCTTTCCAGATTTGACGCGCTTCATCTTTTTCGCCGATAACCCACAGCACCTCGCCCAAATGTGCCGCAATTTCTGCATCCTGATAGGCGTCATAAGCACGGCGCAAATAAACCAATGCTTCGGGATAATTACCGGTGCGGTAGTGCAACCAGCCCACACTGTCGATGATGGCGGGGTCATTCGGGTTGAGTGTATACGCTTGAATAAGAAGTTCGCGGGCTTCATCGAAGCGCGTGGTTTTGTCGGTCAGGATATAGCCTAGTGCGTTGAGTGCCGCCGCATTATCCGGTTCCTGAACCAGTACCGTGCGCAGATCTTTCTCCGCCGCTGCGAGTTGATTGCGCTGGTCATAGAGCATAGCGCGCGCGAACAGCAGGTTGCTTTGTTCCGCCGCAGGTGTGGTTTTCAAGGTGCGGTTCAGTACGGTTTCGGCGGCATCCAGATACCCGTATTTGACGAGTGTCTGCGCGTGAATCAGATTGAGCCCGCTGGCCTGGTCGGGAAAGCGGTTCAGCGTCCGCTTCATATGTTCAGTTGCGCTTAACAGGTCGCCGCTGCGGATCATGATATTCAGCAGGTTGACGGTAGCCGGTAAAAAATCATTGCCCTGTTCCACTTGCAAATAATGAATCAGCGCCGTTTCCGTGTCATTGCGATCCTCGGCCAAACGACCCAGATAATAATGCGCGGTAGAGATATGCTGATCGCGGTCCAGCAGCTTTTCAAAAGCCAGGATAGCTGTCTCGGTATCCTTGCGCTCCAGGGCGATGATGCCGAGAGATAACAATAAATCACCATCATTGGGTGACTGTTCTACCAAGATCTCAAATTGTTCCTGTGCCAGCCCCAGGTCGTGGTGGGTGAGGATGCGGGCATATTGCAGGCGCAGACGGATATTGTCCGGATACTGCTCCAGGAATGCTGTCATCCGGGCGATAGCTTCTTCATCGCGCTTGAGCTGATGTAGCAAATTGGCTTCCAGGATGGCCGCAGGGACGCTACTGGCATTTTGCTCCAGAGCTGCCTGTGCGTAACGCAATGCCTCGTCGAGTTTTTCCTGTTGTTGCAACAAAATGCCTGTGCCTACCAATAACTGTTCATCGGTTGGATGGGTTGCTAATTGGTCCAAATACTTTTGCAGCAAGACGGCCCGTTCGTCGTCCGTCAGGTTGGTGGCATTGGCGGCAATATTCTGGAATAGGGTTTCTTCGTCTTTATCCAGCAGGCGACGCGACATCTCAAAGGCTTCAAGATGACGTCCATTTTGCATCAGTGTCATGGACGCGTTGGCGAGGGCTTCGCTGCTGTCCGGCGCTACGTCAGCCCAGATTACCGCCGACTCCATGGCAATTTCATCTTCCCGTAAAAAGCGCGCAATCATGGTGGCCCGTTCGGCAACTTGCGGGTCGCGTGTTTCCTTGGCTTGTTGGGCGTAGTTGCTCAGGGCTATATCAAATTGCTGGCGGCTTCCCGCAATCTCGGCGGCCAACAGGGAATACAG
>CAMPIG010000316.1 GCA_946886255.1 uncultured Cellvibrio sp.
TTAATTGAACACGGCTTGGCTTACGTGTGTCACTTGTCGCCTGACGAAGCACGTGCGTATCGCGGTACCCTGACAGAGCCGGGGAAAAATAGCCCCTACCGCGATCGTAGTGTGGCTGAGAATCTTGAGTTATTTGAACAAATGCGTCTGGGTAAGCTCGCTGAAGGTAGTTGCTCATTGCGGGCAAAGATAGACATGGCTGCGCCGAATATGAATTTGCGCGATCCGATTATCTACCGTATCAAAAAAGCACATCATCACCAAACGGGTGATAAATGGTGTATTTATCCCTCGTACGATTTTGCACACGGGCAAAGTGATGCGATTGAAGGTATTACGCATTCAATTTGTACATTGGAGTTTGAAGACCACCGACGCTTGTACGATTGGTTCATTGAAAACTTACCGGTGCCGGCGAAACCTCGCCAGTATGAATTCGCGCGGTTAAACATCAATTACACGGTGACCAGTAAGCGTAAGCTGAAACAATTGGTTGATGAGAAACACGTTGATGCCTGGGATGACCCGCGCATGCCGACTATCTCGGGTATGCGGCGTCGCGGTTATACGCCGGCAGCTTTGCGCAATTTTTGCGAACGCATTGGTGTTACGCGCTCCGACAGCATGGTGGACGTCAGTATGCTGGAATTCTCGGTGCGTGATGATTTGGATAAAAATGCTCCGCGCGCGATGTGTGTGTTGCGTCCTTTGAAAGTGACTCTAACGAATTACCCAGAAGAAAAGATCGAGGAGATGGTTGCCTCATGCCATCCCAATCGTGACGACTTGGGTGAACGTTTATTGCCCTTTACGCGTACGCTTTATATCGAGCAGGACGACTTCCGTGAAGAAGCGAATAAAAAATACAAACGCTTGGTGTTGGGTAAACGGGTGCGCTTACGTAATGCCTATGTGATCGAAGCGGATCTGGCCATTCGTAATGAGCAGGGCAATATCACGGAAATTGTTGCACATATTGTTGAGGATTCTTTGGGCAAAGATCCTGCTGATGGCATTAAACCCAAGGGAGTAATTCATTGGGTATCAGCAACCCGTAACCTGAATTGTGAGGTGCGGTTATATGATCGCCTGTTTACTGACGAGGCGCCGGATGCAGGTGGAAAAAATTTTCTCGATTGTATCAATCCTGATAGTCTCGAAATCTTGCAAAACTGCAAAGCTGAAATCAGTTTGGCGAAGGCGACATTGGATGATCATTTTCAGTTCGAACGTGAGGGGTATTTTTGTCTCGACAGCAAATACCACTCACCGGATAAGCCGGTATTTAATCGCACTATCGGCCTGAGGGACAGTTGGACAAAGATAGATGATCAGGAATAATTTTTGATTTTATATGCTGCGGAACACACCATGACGCTACACCTTTACAACACATTGACTCGCCAAAAAGAAGCGTTTAAGCCGATCAAGCCCGGCAAGATTTCCATGTATGTCTGTGGGGTTACGGTCTATGATTTCTGTCATGTCGGCCATGCCCGTGTATTGGTGACCTTTGATGTAGTGACGCGTTTTCTGCGGTCCCAGGGTTGGGACGTCACTTATGTACGTAATATTACCGATATCGACGATAAAATTATCAAGCGTGCTCAGGAAAATGGTGAGGCATACACCGATCTTACGTCGCGTTTTATTAATTATATGCACGAAGATGAGGCCCGGTTAGGGATTCTGCGTCCAGATATCGAACCACGTGCGACGGCCTATATCGATGAAATTATCGCTATGGTTGTCACACTGGTCGAAAAAAAATACGCTTATGCAGCACCAAACGGTGATGTTTACTATCGGGTTAAGCATTTTGCTGAGTACGGTAAATTAAGCAATAAGAATCCTGATGAGCTGTTAGCTGGCGCGCGCATTGAGGTCGATGAGGTGAAAGAGGATCCGCGAGACTTTGCACTGTGGAAAGCAGTAAAATCCGGCGAAGCTGCGTGGGTATCGCCTTGGGGGCAGGGGCGTCCCGGTTGGCATATCGAATGTTCTGCTATGAGTAAGGATTGCTGCGGCCTTACATTTGATATCCACGGTGGTGGCCCTGATCTTCCTTTTCCCCACCACGAGAATGAAATTGCCCAAAGTGAAGCTGCCAATGGTTGTAAGTATGTAAACTATTGGATGCACGCCGGTGCGGTGCGTGTTGATGGGGAGAAGATGTCCAAGTCTCTGGGTAATTTTTTCACTATTCGCGATGTGCTGGAAAAGTACCACCCTGAAGTTGTACGTTTCTTACTGATTAGCAGTCACTACCGCAGCCCGATTAATTATGCGGAAGATAACCTGATTGAAGCTCGTGCCGGGCTGGAACGTTTTTACGGTGCCTTGCGCGATTATGCTGATGTTGCGGCGGCACCTCTCGCAGAGATAGAACAGAGTTCTTACTATCAGGTTTTTGTTGCATCAATGAATGACGACTTCAATACCCGATTGGCGCTGGCCGGTATGTACGATCTGGTGCGAGACCTGAATAATGCCAAATCCGATCCCGCACAGGCCCGGCAACTCGCTGCACAGCTAAAGGCGATGGGTAGTATTCTGGGTATTCTGCAAGACAATCCCGCACAGTTCCTTCAGTCGGCTGGTCACGATGCGATGTCGGCAGAGGCTGTTGAACAATTGGTAGCTGAACGTATCGAAGCAAAACGTAACAAAAATTATGCGCGCGCTGACGAGATTCGCAAGAGTTTGCTTGAGCAAGGTGTCGTGCTTGAGGATTCTCGCGATGGAGGCACACAGTGGCGCCGCGAGTGATGTGTGAATGGTATTGTAGGCCGCCCTCGGCTATTGGATCAGCAACGGATTGTAAAAACATAGGCCTTTTGGCAAACGAACAATATAACGGAGGTACTGGTTATGGTTCAGCACATCAATAAATATTTTTGTGCGCTCAGTATTTTATTGTCTTTTCTCATTACAGGTTTTTCTATGAATGCAGTTGCTGATGAAGTCTGGATTGATGTCCGTACACCTGAAGAACACGCTGCGGGTCATGTGGAAGGAGCATTACTGATGCCACATGATCAGATAGCTGCGCTAATCAGCGAACAGGTTTCTGATAAAAACGCGGACATTCAGTTGTATTGTCGCAGCGGCCGCCGAGCTGATGTCGCGCGCGATATATTGCTGCAAATGGGCTATACCCGCGTAACCAATCACGGCTCACTGGAAAATGCCTTGGCGATAACAGAACAGCAAAAAGTGATAATTAAGGATCGATAGCGCCAGGCAAGAATCTTTTAATTGCGCTATTCGGGTAAGTAGTATGTCTTTGCGAAAATATTTCAAGAGTCGTGGTTTAGCAATCAATATGATTGCATGCGCCGCATTTTTAGCCTTGGCAGTTTATGGTTGGGGATTGCCTATAGCGGATTTGTTGCGCTATTTCTGGATCCTGGTGGCTTGTCTGGTGATTGTGGTCGGGTTGGCTGTTCTTGCCGGTTTTATACTGCGCAAAATCAGCCATCGTCACGATGACCAATGATCACAATAATCGTTTGACCTTGAGCCATGCAATCATCTTGTCGGTCAGCTGTGCTGTTTCAAAACGATAGCTTCCGATTTCAAAACCGATCTCCGCATCGGGAATATTTTCCAGGTATTCCATAGCCAGTCCATTAAGTGTTTTGGGTCCATCAATGGGAAGTTCCCAATCCAGTGTTTTATTGATATCCCGCACAAACGTGCCGCCATCAATCAAAAACCAGTTATCTTCCTGAGGCACGATATCTCTGGATTCCTCGTCGGCGCTGTTAGTCGTAAACTCCCCAACGATCTCTTCTAAGAGATCTTCCAGCGTAACAATCCCCTGTACTTCACCGTATTCATCCACCACTAAAGCCATGCGGCATTTTTGCTGCTGGAAATTCAGTAATTGCGTATTAAGTTTGGTGGACTCAGGAACGAAATAAGGCTCGCTCGCAAAACGACGAATCGCTTCGTGTGTAACGGTGCTGTCATCGCCTTGAATAAAGCGCGCTGCATTGCGCAGGTGTAACATGCCGACGACTTTATTAATATCGCCTTCATAAACGGGCAGGCGAGTATATTCGCTGGTGCGAATGCGTTGTAAGAGTTGTGGAACATCCAGCTCCAGATCAAGACCTTCAACTTCGTTGCGCGGAATCATAATGTCTTCCACGGTAGACTTTTCCAGATCCAGCACATTCAATAACATGCCCTGATGTTGATCTGGTAATAAATCACCCGCTTCGTCAACGACAGTGCGTAGTTCTTCCGGGTTAAGGTGTTCAATGTGCTTATGGCTTTTAGCATCTATGCCAAACAACCGCACGACCGCATTGGATAATAAATTAACCGCCAGCACAGCGGGATGAAGCAAGTAAGACAAAGGGCGAAGAAACCAACTGGCGATAAATGAAATGCGCTCGGGATAAAGCGCCGCAATGGTTTTCGGTGTGACTTCGGAGAATACCAGCATGACAAAAGTCAGAATTAAACTTGCAATGAAGGGGCCTGCGTCACCATACAGCCGGATGGCAATGACAGTAGCAATAGCAACAGCAACATTATTGACGAGATTGTTGCCGATTAAAATTAACCCGATCAGGCGATCCGGGCGATGTAATAATTTGGCTACGCGCAGAGCCGCGCGATCACCTTTTTTGGTGAGATGTTTCAAACGATAACGATTGATTGACATCATCCCGGTTTCGGAACCAGAGAAGAAGGCAGACAGAATTAACATGCCGAACAGCAAAGAAAATAAAAACTTTAGCGAAACGTCGTCCAAAGCGATGGAGCCTGTATTGCGAAATGGCTGGTTATCTTGACGAAGTTTTTGGGGTTAATCAATAACGGAGGCTTGCTTCAATAACTCACTGCTACATTCATCAGATGCGCTGGAGGATCAGCTCAAGCACCAGTTTGCTGCCAAAATATGCGAGCATTAATAGAGCAAATCCACCGAGAGTCCAACGAATAGCTGTATATCCGCGCCAGCCGAGACGGTGGCGACCCCAGAGCAGCAGGGCATAGATGACCCAGGCGGCGATGGAGAAAACAGTCTTATGTGCCAGATGTTGGGCAAAAATGTCTTCCAGAAACCACATACCAGAGAGAATGGACAAAGTTAAAAGGATTTCGCCGGCCCACAGCAACTCAAAGAGCAGTGACTCCATAGTTTGTAGCGGTGGCAGCAAGCGCACATTACCGATGGTGTGCTTGGTTTTAAGTTGGTGATTTTGATAAGCCAGCAAGAGCGCTTGCAGGGTAGCAATCGTCAGTAGGCTGTAAGCCAGGATGGACAGGATCACGTGGCTGGCCAGTTGGTAGGAAATCTGAACATCTGCATCGTTCCCGGCGAGCGAGGCTCCCACCGCCAGGACGGACAATGGGCTCAACAGGATGAACAAATTATGGAGAGCTTTTTTAAGGCTGCTGAGCAGCACAATCAGATTAATGACCCAAAAAATGAGCGACGACACCGAAAAGAATCCCAACTGAACGCCGGTATGGGCAGCACTGAGCCCGTAGATGCCGCCGCCATGGAACAAGAGGGCGGCGCCAATCAAGGCGAATAAACCGGTGCGGTGAATGGCTTGTTGACGAGCAAAACAGTTGATCGAATAAAGACCGGCTATGACATAAAGAAAGATCGCTGCAAAATTCGCATAAAGTGTCATTGTTTCTGCCTGGTCCATGTAAACGCCTGGGGAAAAGAGCCTCTAAATGCGAATGAGGCGCGTTCGAGTGATAGAGTAGCGCCAAAGT
>CAMPIG010000317.1 GCA_946886255.1 uncultured Cellvibrio sp.
AACTGGGCGGTGATCCGGTGTATCGCGAAGGCGTGGTGACGGACAACGGCAACGTCATCCTCGATGTGCATCATTTACAGATCCTCAATCCCAAGGAACTGGAAACCGCCATCAATCAGATTACCGGTGTGGTCACCAATGGCCTTTTCGCTCGCCGCCCGGCGGATGTGTTGTTGCTCGGCACGCAGTCAGGCGTTAAAACACTGCGCGCAAAATATTAGCTTATCCAGGCAAGGGCACGCTTCAACTCGCCCTTGCAGATATCACTTATGGCATTCGCCTATCACGTCACGCCTCCGGTTGGTGCACCTCCCTGGCCGGTTGCGCATCAATTTTTTCTTCGGCCCAAGCTTCTTCACTCGCACTCGATTCAGGGCCACCTTGCTCTGCACCTTGCGCGGGTGAATACACCAGCGTAATCAACATCGGAAAATGATCCGAACCGAATGATGGCAAGCGTCGAATATCCTTAAGCGTAAAATGATCGCTGTGAAACAGGTGATCCAGGGGCCAGCGAACAAACCAGTAATCCGCATGAAAGCTGTTAAACATACCGCGCCCGACGCGGGGGTCGAGCAGACCGCTGATCTTACGAAACAACCGGGTTGTTGCCGACCAGGCCACATCATTTAAATCTCCGGCAACGATCACCGGCAGGTCAGCGTCCGCCACACTTTTTCCAACAACCAGTAGTTCGGCGTCGCGCTCGGCCGATTCGGCGTTTTCACTGGGACTGGGCGGCGCCGGGTGCAGAAAATGCACACACACTTTTTGGCCGGAAGGTAAGACCACCAAGGCATGCATTGAAGGAATATTTTGTTCGACCAGGAATTGTATAGCGGTGTCTTCCAGCGGCAAGCGCGAATATACGTGCATGCCATAGAGGTTTTCCAATGGACATTTGATGGTGAAAGGATAATCCACGCCCAGCACATCCAGTTGCTGTTGCCACCAGGCGTTGGTCTCCAGCGTCACCAGAATATCCGGCTGCCAGTGATAAACCTCGCGCAACAAACCTGCGACATTTTTATTGGTCGTCAGAACATTGGCCGTCATGACGCAGATAGTGTTATCCGGATCATCTGCGGGAGCCATCTTCACCTCGACAGGAAAAAATGGCGTATAAGGGGCGATCCACCACGATTGATAAAGTAAACATAGCGCCGTCAGACTCAACAGAACCAGGCTGGTGTGCTCTGAAAAATCCAGCAACACAATCTGCAACAACAGCGTTGCCATCGCAGCCACAGCAATCTGCAAGCGGGGAAAATCCCAACCGCGCACCCACCAGGCTTCATAACGCCACAAGGTGATGAAAGTCGCCAACAACAACAGGCCATTGAGCAAGACAAAGATGAATAACATGATGTATTCCTGACAGCGTATTCACTCCATTGTGCCGCTACAGCAAGCCTCGTGCACCCGAGGCATCAGCAAAGTTATTCAAACGTCAGCAATCTGGCAGATATATCACTGTGCGTTGGCGGACCAAGCGGACCGAACAGAAGAATTGACGGGATGATGCGAGTTTGGCGTTAGGTCGTCGATTTCGAAACCCTCAATTCAGGGATGAATTGAGGGAGCTACAAGGACGTATGCATGCGTTTTCGAAATCGACGGCCTAATGACAAACGGGTTACGAAGTACCTCATCAGAAAACTTTTTAATTTCACTTCTATAATTTAGTAATTCTCAGCCAATTAATATTCCAGCCACTTTGCGGCGCATACAAACCAACACTGTGCGCACCCGTCGGTAACTGCACATCGCGATACACCGTCGTCCAGCTTTGCCAACTACCCGTAGATGGAATGGTCACCATTCCAAGCTGCGTAGCACCACCATTTAAATCCAGCGACAACTGCGCACCACTGGGACTCGCCACCCGAAACTCAACGCGATAACTGCCCATTTCTGGAAAGCTGACATTGGCATAGCTCAGCCAATCACCCGCATCGATCCAACCGACGTTCAAACCACCATCAACGTCTTCTGTTGCTTCCGTCTGCACGCCGGACATATAGGTATAAGACTCCGCCTGGATCAAATGCGAAAACGCTGGTGAAGAACTGCTGGAAGACGAACTGCTCGCGGGTGTTGAACTGCTGGATGCGGCACCGCCGACAACCCCATAGGGCGGAGCCAAGGTCGCACAGGTTTCAATGCCGACGCAATCAATGCCATTTTGATTACCCCAACCGCTGGTGATGTGCGTGCAGATCGCGTAGTAAGTGCCCCACCAATTACATTGCTGTGCAGCAACCGATGAACTGGAACTGGACGATGATGAAGTACCGCCGTTGCCATCAAGATTTTGCACATACGTCGTGCCAACAGCGCGCAGGTTCGCCACGGCCTGATTGACGAGCGCCGGGGATACAATGTTGTCCTTCTCAAAATAAACCCAGTCAACATCCTCGTAATATTCGCGGAAGGTGGACGTATTCAGGTAGCCACGCGTATTGCACGCCGGATCAAAACAATCGTTGCTGAACCAGATCTGGAACATCAGGTACATCGGATGATCCGGCGCAACCGCGCCACTGAAACCCTCCTGAAAAACACCATCGATATAAAAAGAAACATAGCCATCCATCACCTGCGCCACCAGTGTGCGCCATCCCGCCAGACTGCCGGTACGCACCGTGTGGCCGCGACTGGTGGGATCACTGAAATCGACGATCCGATAAGTGCTCATCCACATCGCCGGCGTGCCCAAACCGGTCCACCAGCCGCCATTGGCCAGATATTCAAAATCGATTTCGCTGTAAGGTTCTGCACCTTCGATGTAATCCGTCAGGCCAAAAAAGGTTTCGATCACTGTGTCACCGTCCGGGCCGGTGGAAGGTGTATCCGTAAAATACATGCGTGCGGCCCAGGTGCCGTTTTTGTAAACCTGTTCAACCCGCGCGACTTCAGTTTGCGATGAAGTACCGGCGGTGGATTGGTTGGTCGTGGTGTTGATGTTGTTGCCATTGACGTTAGTGCTGGCCTTGAGCCGCATCAGTTTATTTCCCGAGGACGTCGGGTCATTCACAAATGACACATTGCCGGTACTCCAGGTGCCATTAGCCAACCCCGGCCCGCCATTCCAGGTGCGGATGCGCCAGCCGTTGTCGGTAAATTGCGCGGTATTGCTGTAACTGAAATCATCGAACAGAATTTGCTGCGCGTAAACCAAGGGCGCTAACAGCGCCAAAAACAATGCGCCGACAAGAGGCCGGACAAGCCTGGTTGATTTTTTTTGATTGACCGAATGCATGAATTTCTCCTTACAGTTTTTTTGGTATCAGGTAAAAATTGCCGTTGTGAACGAACACGCCGTTCACGCTAACACCCACCTCATAGCCCAACAATACAGCGGCCCAAACTCGTACCGGCAGTGCCGAAAGTCGAACCCACACGACTCACCAGTTCACAACAAACGATAAGCAAACACGCAGACATCACTGGTCGCGATGGATTTAACCGCACCATTCGTCGCGCTTAACTGCAATTCCGCCCGCCGCTTTGTCGTTCCGTCCGCTTCCACTCGGCCCGTTGATCAAGGATTGATAGCCTATCTCTACACCCACATCGGGTTTCACTACAGTTAAAGGAGATTCATATGAAACACGTTCATTTTCAGGGAGTCACAAACGGCCTCCAACGGGCAGAAAAAGCGGTAAAAGAATTTGCCGGGGAGTTTCGCCAATGGCTGCGCCAGGCCAACTGGCTGGAGATTTTGCTGCTGTGCATCCCGGCGGCGTTAGCGATTACTCTACTGCCTCTGGTGTTGTTATTGTTTGTCCTCTGTCTGTTTGCCCGGTGGTTGATGAGCCCGGCTAACACATCCGAAAAAAGCGGACTGGTCGTAGACAACAACGCCACTGACACCGATGATAAGCCCCAGGCTGTCCATCAATAACGCAGCGCAATAGCCGCAAGGAACTGGAGCATCAACCTATGACCAACAAACCGACCACACCGGATCACAACCCAGAAACCAATTTCAGCAAACTCTGGTGGCAATTTTTCGATTGGGTCGCGGTGGTTTCCTGGCCCAAGATGGTGGTGCTCTGTTTCTTTGCCTTTATCGTCGCCGGCATTTTGCATTTGCCGTCAATTTTTTATCTGGCCATCCTCGCCACCATCGTGATGAAAATTCTCGCTGGCGGTAAACGGCGCGCCGACATCGCCGCCAGCGTTGCTTCGGAACGCGCCGATGTGGAAGCCCTGGAAAGGCGGTTACTGGAGGCGCAGGTAGCCGTGCTACAAGCTCAGGTAGAGCCGCACTTTTTATTCAACACGTTGGCATTGATTGGCCAATACATTGAAACTGACCCACCGGAAGCCGCACGGATTCACCGACACCTGATTGATTACTTACGCGCGGCTGTCCCACAAATGCGCGCTAGCGGTGGTACGACACTGGCGGAACAAATCAATTTGTCGCGCGCGTACCTCAATATCATGCAGGCGCGTATGAAAGAGCGGTTGCGTGTAGCGATTGAAGTGCCAGAAATATTAAATGAAGCGCGTTTTCCGCCGATGATGTTGCAAAGTGTGGTGGAGAACGCCATTAAACATGGCCTTGAACCCAAGCTGGCCGGCGGTGAAATTAAAATCCGCGCACGCCTTGCAGAAGGGGATTTAGTAGTGGAGGTCATCGACAACGGCGCCGGCTTTAACCCGCGCGCTAAAGATGGTGTCGGTCTGGCCAACATCCGCGAGCGATTGAAAATATTGTACAGTGGCAAAGCGCAACTGGTGATTGAAGTTCCGCCACAAGGCGGCACCGCAGTGGCGATCCATGTACCCTATCACCTCAATGAAAAATAAATGTAATCCGAGTAGGAGTTCGGCCCAACATGCCCACCGCCATTATCGTTGACGACGAAGCGCCCATGCGCGCCCAACTGCACCGCCATTTAACAAACGTGTGGCCGCAGCTGGTGATCGTGGCGGAAGCCAGTAGCGGCGTTGAAGCGATTGAACTGGTAACGCGACATAAACCGGATATTATCTTTCTCGACATCCGCATGCCCGGCCTCAGTGGTATCGAAACCGCCAAGGTCTTATACAACCAATGTCATATCGTCTTCGTTACCGCTTACGACCAATATGCTGTGCAGGCGTTTGATCAGGGCGCGATTGATTATTTGCTGAAACCGGTAGACGACGAACGCCTGCGTCGCACCTGCGAACGATTAAATTCACGTTTGCAGAGCCAGCCGGACAATATCGAAACCCTGCTAAAAAACCTGCTGCAAATAGAAGAAGGCCAAACACCGAATTACCTGCGCTGGATTCAGGCCAGCGTGGGCAACAGCTTGCGCATGATCAGCACCCAAGAGATTTTATTTTTCCGTGCGGATGATAAATACACGCGAGTACAAACCGAGAAAGCGGAATTTCTGATTCGCAAGCCGCTAAAAGATTTAGCGCTGGAACTTGACCCACAGGAATTCTGGCGGATTCATCGCGGGATTTTAGTTCGCGTTGATGCGATAACCGAAGTCACCCGCGATTATCGCGGGCGACAGATTGTGCATGTGCGCAACCATCCGGAGCATCTTGAAGTGAGCCGCAACCATTCGCATTTGTTTCAGCAGATGTAGGGTGGGTGCTTTTAGCGGGAGCGGAGTTGCGAAGTGTCTGGGGGGGCCATACACCGCCAGACAGTTGGGGGTTTTTTAGGCGGTCGCCATTGAAAAAACCCATTTTGGTTATGTCACATATTTGTTGTTT
>CAMPIG010000318.1 GCA_946886255.1 uncultured Cellvibrio sp.
TGATTTATGGGATTTGGTTCAGAATGGCAGTCAGGATGACATTAATTTGACTGAGTGTACCCAGCCGTTATTGCTCACTGCCAGTGTTGCGATTTGGCGCGTATGGCAGCACAAAGGTGGTGCGCAGCCGGCATTTCTGGCCGGACATAGCTTGGGTGAATGGTCCGCTTTGGTTTGTGCTGGAGTGGTTGCATTTGGCGATGCAGTAAAATTGGTTCAGCAGCGCGGCAAATTTATGCAAGAAGCTGTACCGGCAGGGCAGGGCGCTATGGCGGCCATTATTGGCTTGGATGATGGATCAATTATTAATGCTTGCAAGCAGGCAGAGCAAGGTGAAGTTGTCGCGGCGGTAAATTTTAATTCGCCGGGACAAGTTGTTATCGCAGGTGCTGCCGGAGCTGTCGAGCGTGCGAGCGCATTGTGCAAAGAGGCGGGGGCGAAGCGCGCGCTTCCCTTGCCTGTGAGTGCACCCTTTCATACATCGCTCATGCGACCAGCAGCGGAAAAATTGGCAGAGCAAATTTACAACACACCATTTTCTGTTCCAGATATCCCGGTTGTGCATAATGTAACTGCAGCGCCAGAAAGTAATCCCGAAAAAATCAAGGCGCTCATGATTGAGCAAATCTTTAGTGCGGTGCGCTGGGTTGATTGCGTCAACACTTTGTCAGCGCGTGGTGTCGCTACCACGATCGAATGTGGTCCAGGTAAAGTGCTTTCAGGATTGAATAAAAGAATTAACAAGGATTTGAATACGCTCTCCATCGAAACCTCAGAAGAGCTTCTCGGGGCGTTGAAAATTTTTAATTAATGGGTGAAGACGATGATCAATTTAAACGATAAGGTTGCTCTGGTCACTGGGGCCAGTCGAGGTATCGGTGCTGCGATTGCGGAGCAACTGGGGGCTGCCGGTGCGACAGTTATTGGCACGGCGACCAGTGAATCCGGAGCGGAAAAAATATCTGCTCGCTTACAGGAAATGGGTATTCGTGGCGCAGGAAAAGTATTAAATGTTACCGATGCTGATTCGGTAGCGGAGTTAATGAAAAGTGTTCAGGGAGAATTTGGTACCCCATCTATTCTTGTCAACAACGCTGGCATTACTAAAGATAATTTGCTGATGCGCATGAGCGATGATGAATGGTTTGATGTTATCAATACCAATCTCAGCTCAATTTATCGCTTAAGTAAAGCGGTGCTGCGCGGAATGATGAAAGCTCGCTGGGGCCGTATCATTAACATCAGTTCCGTCGTCGGCTCTATGGGCAATGCCGGACAATCGAATTATGCCGCTACCAAAGCGGGTGTATCAGGTTTTGCGCGTTCACTGGCTGCAGAGGTGGGTTCGCGCGGTATCACCGTTAATACCGTTGCGCCGGGTTTTATTGATACTGATATGACCAAAGGATTGCCAGAGGAACAAAAGGCGGGATTGTTGTCCAACATTCCTGTGGGGCGTTTGGGGAAGCCCGAAGAAATTGCTGCGGTTGTGGTTTTTTTGGCCAGCGATGCGGCAGCGTATGTCAGCGGTGAGACAATCCACGTCAATGGCGGCTTGTACATGAGCTAATAATGGGATTTAAGTCTTTGTTTTTCTTAGAAATTCAGTAAAAAAACGAAGAATTTTGGCAGGATGCGTTACAACACGGCAAAAATAGATGTAAAATGCGCGTCGATTTTGGCCGAAACATTATGAAGGAACCACCTTCGTGGTTTCACAAGTGACGGTTTCGTCGATACTACCACTAGGAGTTAAATAGCATCATGAGCAGCATTGAAGAACGCGTAAAAAAAATCGTTGCTGAGCAACTGGGTGTGAAAGAAGAAGAAGTTAAAAACGAAGCTTCTTTTGTAGAAGATCTGGGTGCTGACTCTCTCGACACCGTAGAGCTGGTTATGGCTCTGGAAGAAGAGTTCGAGACAGAAATCCCCGATGAAGAAGCTGAGAAAATCACCACAGTTCAGCTGGCTATCGATTACATTAACGCCAACTTGGCGTAATCTTCAAAGTCTCTGATTATCTGTCTTCATGAAAAAGCCGTATTATTGTGAAATAGTACGGCTTTTTCTTTTGCAAATTTTATTGCATAGATTCTGTCAGTAGCTGTTTGATCAGCGCGATATACTAAATGCCCGTCCCTAAGCATTTTGAAATTTTATCCCGCCAATTCCTTATTGTTTTGGAGAATCCCTAACGTGTCGCGTAGAAGAGTGGTTGTAACTGGTCTTGGTATGGTCAGCTCGCTGGGTAATACAGTGGCTGATACCTGGCATGGCATTGTGAATGGCAAAAGCGGTGTAGAAACGATCTCCGCTTTTGATACTTCGGCTTTTACCACGCAATTCAGTGCATCCGTAAAAAATCTCGTGATTGACGATTATTTTTCCGGCAAAGATGCACGGAAGATGGATCCTTTTATTCAGTATGGAATGGTGGCCGGTATTCAGGCGATTCGTGATGCGGGTCTTGAAGTGTCCGACGCTAATGCTGGCCGTATCGGCGTGTCTATCGGCTCGGGAATTGGGGGAATTGGTACCATCGAAGAGGGAACGCTGGTGGTAGAGCATAAGGGGCCGCGCCGTATGTCTCCCTTCTTTGTTCCCAGCGCCATCATTAACATGATCTCTGGCAATCTTTCCATTATGTACGGGTTGCGTGGTCCTAACATCGCCATCACCACTGCTTGTACCACCGGTACCCACAGTATCGGCTTTGCTGCACGTATGATTCAGTACGGCGATGCGGATGTCATGGTCGCAGGTGGTGCCGAGATGGCAACAACACCCGTTGGCTTGGGAGGGTTTGCCGCTGCGCGAGCCTTGTCAACGCGCAACGACAACCCACAGGCGGCCAGCCGCCCTTGGGACAAAGACCGGGACGGTTTTGTTTTGGGCGATGGAGCGGGTGTGTTGGTGCTAGAGGAATATGAGCATGCTAAAGCGCGTGGAGCCAGAATATACGCCGAACTGATCGGTTTTGGCATGAGCGGCGATGCCTATCACATGACCTCACCGCCGGAAGATGGCTCGGGTGCGGCCGCATCTATGGTTAATGCCATCAGGGATGCAGGAATTCCTCCCGGCGAAATCAACTACATCAATGCTCATGGCACCTCTACTGCGGCTGGAGATAAGGCTGAATGCCAGGCTGTGAAATCAGTGATGGGCAGTGCTGCTGATCAGGTGGCGGTGAGTTCTACCAAGTCCATGATTGGGCATTTGCTGGGGGCGGCCGGCGCGGTGGAAGCAATCTTCAGCGTGCTGGCTATTCGTGACCAGGTGGCTCCGCCGACCATCAATTTGGATAACCCTGAAGAAGGCTGTGACATTAACTTTGTACCTCACACCGCCCAGGAGCGAAAAATAGAAACCGTGCTTTCCAACTCTTTCGGTTTCGGTGGAACCAATGGTTCTCTTATCTTCCGCAAGTTAACCTGATGCTACTTTTGCCTTCCATTGAGACATCAAAAACGCCGAGCCACATACAGCTCGGCGTTTTTGTATCGGCATCAAATTTTGTATAGACTCCTCCGATGCCTAGTCAATTTCCCCTGATTTCCGTCAATGGTGTTATAAGCGCCTCAGTGTCTCCGCTGGATCGCGGCTTTGCTTATGGCGACGGCCTTTTCGAGACCTGCCGTTATCGGATGGGTGTCGTACCTTTGTGGAAGTTCCATCGTCAGCGCTTGTTTGACGCATGTGGGGCGTTAATGATCCCGCTCGATACAGCGCGCCTGGAGACATACATCGCCGATATCATTCAGCAGGCTCAGCATCTCGGTGTTGCAGATGGGGTAGTTAAAGTGATTGTGACACGCGGTTGCGGTGGCCGCGGTTATGCATTTCCTGAATCGGTATCACCAACCATTTGCGTTATATTTTTCGATGCTTTGCCGGACGATTTACAACATATAAAACTGCGGATTTGTAAGCAGAGGCTTTCCAATAACCGCGCATTGGCCGGACTTAAACATCTCAACCGCCTTGAGCAAATTATGGCGCGTGCAGAATGGAAAAACGACTATTCCGAGGGGCTGATGCTTGATGATGAGGGGAATGTTATTGAGGCCACTGCCAGCAATATCTTTATGGTGCAGGATGGTCAACTCTTTACGCCCGATCTCTCATTTGCCGGTGTAGTGGGTATCATGCGGCGGGTCATTATTGAGCGCCTCGCTCCGGCCCTGAATTTAGCGGTGACAATAAAAAAAATTATGCCAGTCGAATTGCAGCGTGCAGATGAAATGTTTATCTGCAACAGTATCAGAGGGATTGTGTCGGTAGCCGCATTGGATGGCGAAACGCCTACGCGTTTTTCTCGCCATGAAATAACGCACAGCTTACGAGATCAGTTGGCGATATTGTTGCGCGATATATCATCTGAAGTGGATTAATGTGAATGCGCAAGATGCTAAAAAAAATAATGCGATTGTTACGAGTATTGATGGTATTAACGGTGCTGGTCGGGGTATCAGCCTGGCTTTATGTGCAGCACTGGTTGACGACACCTTTAGCGCTGCCTCAAGCCGGATATACCTACCAGCTTCATTCGGGGCGAGTATTGGGACACCTGGCTCATGACCTGGCTCAACAGGGTTTTTTGCAACACCCACGTTTGTTGACCTTATATGCACGTTTTTCCAATGCGACCAAGGTTCATGCGGGAGAATACTTTCTGCCTCACGGCGTTACGCCGCAACAATTGCTGGAGAAGCTGCGTAAAGGTGAAGTGGTGTTATACCAGGTAACGCTTGTAGAGGGGTGGACATTTCGGCAGGCCTTAGCGTTGCTTCATTCAAAGGACACCATCAAACCTCTGCTACAGGACAAGACGGAAGCGGAGCAGTTGGCGCTGCTGGAGTTACCGATCGACCATCCCGAAGGCTGGTTTTTTCCTGATACATACCTATATCCTCGCGATGCCACGGACGTAGAAATTATGCGTAGGGCATATTTGCAAATGCAACAATTGCTCCAAAAACTGTGGGAGGCTCGCGCCGATAATCTGCCTTACAAAAACCCATACGAAGCATTGATCATGGCATCGATCGTAGAGCGGGAAACGGGTGCGGAGTGGGAGCGTGATCAGATCGCGGGTGTCTTCGTCCGCCGCTTACAGAAAGGGATGCGTCTGCAAACAGATCCCACTGTGATCTATGGAATGGGTGAGGCGTATAAAGGCAAGATAACGCGAAAAAATCTACAGCAGGCTACTCCCTATAACACATACGTTATCAAAGGCTTGCCTCCCACGCCTATTTCCTTGCCCGGTCGTGCAGCACTTCAGGCGACCTTGAACCCGGCGGATGGCAACGCGCTTTATTTTGTCGCTAAAGGAGACGGTACCACACACTTTTCTGCAACCTTGGCGGAGCACAATCGGGCGGTGCGACGCTATCAATTAAATCGCCGCTCGGATTATCGCTCCACTGTAAATCCAGACCAATCGGCGGAGGAATTGGTTAATCCGTGATCACGTCGGCTGCGGTAGGAAAAGCCGGGGCGAGTCGTTACAATGGCTTCTTTTGCCGACCGTGACTGGCGGCTTATCATCGACTGACACAGTGACTAACCGGACGTTATCCCGTATGACTGAACATCCCGTTTCCAGCACGACATCCAGCAGCGCCGACGCTAAAACAACTGCCAAGCCTGCGCATTTTATTCAACAAATCATCCGCAAAGATTTGGAAGA
>CAMPIG010000319.1 GCA_946886255.1 uncultured Cellvibrio sp.
GACTGTAATCGAAAGACGGATCATCTTCGTCAAAAAATTCGCTGGTCATCAGCTCTGCGCCGGATGGCAAACGAATAATGGAGTCGAGGGTTTTACCTTTGTAGTTACGCTCAACAATCTTGCCTGTCAGTGTCTGGCTGGTGTGCGCATCTTCCAGATACTCCACGCGCAGATCCTCGGGGCGCAACAAAACATTTACCTTGTCGCCCACCTTGAAGCTATGTTCCGCATGCAGCGTCCACTGCATACCTTCCACTTTGACTTCGTATTCATGGTTGCCGTCGACGGCAATGATTTCGCCATCCAGTTGATTGATCTCACCAATAAATTTCGCCACAAATAAATTGGCGGGTTGTTCGTAAATTTCGCGCGGCGTGCCCAACTGTTGTACCTTGCCTTTATGCATGACAACCACACGATCAGACATCGACAAGGCTTCTTCCTGGTCGTGGGTGACGTACACAAAGGTGATGCCTAACTTGCGTTGCAGGCGCTTCAATTCCACTTGCATTTGCTGGCGCAGCTTGTAATCCAGGGCACTGAGCGATTCATCGAGCAATAATAATTTCGGCCGATTGACCACCGCCCGCGCGATGGCTACGCGCTGTTGCTGACCACCGGAAAGCTGGCTCGGTTTACGCTGGGCGAAATCACCCAGGCGAACCATCTCCAGGGCCTCTATCACACGCGGCCTGATTTCCTCCTTCGGCACCTTGCTCATCTTCAAGCCAAAGGCGACGTTGTCGAATACGGTCATATGCGGGAACAGTGCGTAGCTCTGGAACACCGTGTTAACCGGGCGCTTTTCTGCCGGGATCTTACTGATTTCCTGGCCCGCCAAATGAATTTCACCGACGTCTGCATCTTCCAGACCGGCGATCATGCGCAATACGGTAGTTTTACCGCAGCCCGATGGTCCCAACAGGGTAAAGAACTCACCATCAAAGATCGTCAGATCAAAACTATCCAGCACGTGGTTGTCGCCATAGGTTTTCGACAACTGCTTTAGTATCAGCAGGGGACGCGGTTCATTCACCGTGACTGTGCTCCTCTTTATGTAACGTTTTTGCCATTAAGGCGTGGCCGTGAATCAGGTGCTCGCAACGATCAACCCTGTAAAGCGGGTAACCCAGAGCAACAAACGGCCAGCCGAGAGGAGTTGACCGGGACGGTCATGGACTCGTTGCTGGGCGCGGATGCCGCTGGTTTACTCACGAAATTTTTACTGTCTTTTGCGTAGCTGTGCGCGGTAAACCTTGCAACGATTTAAGGATGCGGGATATTGGCCATAGGCAAAAGAAGGCACATTTTACGCATAGCCCCCCCTAAAAATCCAGCGTCCCTCCGCACGAAAATCACACAATGACAGGCGCGCCCCGATTAGCCATCCAACCGGGATCAGAGACGAAATATCGATAAGAAAGCAGGTGGAATAAAAACAAATTGGCCCCGCTATTCGCGAGGCCAACAAGTGACAGTTCCTGTGCAGGTGCTCGCCATCAAATCGGGCGGCCACCGTAATCCGGGCTGGGTTTTTTAGGTGGATCTGAGGTTACATTGGGTGGAACCTCACTAATCTTGCCGCCGCGCGCCAAAAACGCCGCGACCAGATCGTCGATTTCATCACGTATGCGCTGGCGGGAAGCGATACTGAAATCTTCGATGACCTCAACATTGGCGGCCTTGCTACTGGATGAAAAGCTGGCTTCATCACTCTCAAGGGCATCAACGTCTTCATCATCCTCTTCGTCTTCGATGGGCTCATCAACATCATCATCGTTAAGGGGTTCATCAGTAGCCATATTGTCACCTTGGATCTTGAACTATTGGAGGCACAAAACCATGCCGACTTTTCGGTTGGCCGTTCGCTTCGCCTAATTTATAGCGCAGGCCTGTTTAAACGTCATGCAAAGTGGCTTCTTTTTTTAGGCTTTTTTTATCTTACTTATCAAAAAGTAGAAATAATTTGGTTATTAACCACCCGCAATTCGCCCTTCTCGGCCTACATCATCTCTATTCCCACCATCACACATCGCACAGTGGGGACAACAAAAAATGAGTGCATGGGGATTCATGCCACAGGATAAAGACATGAAACCGGAATATTTTTTCCCCAGGCTGCGTATAATTTGCAGCGCGTTACACAACAGCATGGGCGCTATGTCAGGCAGTTCCTCTTGCACCTGTAGTATTGAGACTTTTGATCCGCAGGGTCGGATCATTGTCCCTACCCGGGTCGACTCATTTTTCGGGCTATTCTAATGAATGTGAAACCGCTATTGAAATACTTTCCTGAAATTCATCACCTGCCCGAGGATGCCCAGCTTCGCTTGCTACAGAGTGCTCATGAGCAGGCATTCGGTGCACAGAATAAATTGCGTATCTGGCGTAATAACCTGATGGGTTTTGTTGTATTGATTCTGGCTTGTGTGGTAGTGATTACCGTTATCGGCCCTTGGCTGAGCTTGCAGGCCAGCACTACCGGCGTACTGCTGATGCTGATTGTTTTTCCGGTATTTTTATTTGTGCAGCAACGTCGTTACGTGGCGAGCTTGCGTCCCCTGGTGCATCAGCTTGCACATCAAAAGCCGGATAAGCAGACATAAAAAAGCAGCGCACCCAAAGGGCAACGCTGCCGGAGATATCCATTACAAAAAAGCCGTCGCAATGACGGCTTTTTTGTTTGAAGCCTTAAATCGCGTCCGGTCCGGTCTCGCCGGTACGGATACGAATAATTTCTTCAAGCGGTGTGATAAAGATTTTACCGTCACCAATCTTGCCGGTCTGTGCCGCCTTGGTGATAGCTTCGACCGCCTGTTCAACCATGGAATCATCCACTGCCAACTCGATCTTCACCTTCGGTAAAAAATCAACCACGTACTCAGCACCGCGGTAGAGTTCAGTATGGCCTTTCTGGCGGCCGAACCCTTTGACTTCTGTCACGGTCATGCCTTGTACGCCGACCTCTGACAGTGCAGTACGCACATCGTCAAGTTTGAATGGTTTTACTACAGCAGTAATCAGTTTCATTGTGGGTTCCTTTGCTTGTCTCTTGCCTGCTTATCGCCTGGCTTTTTTATTCATCTGATTGGCCACAGCCGTTGGGTTGAGAACCCGTAAACGTCAGTGAAGTTCCGTTACGATACACGCAACGCCTGTGAAAATCATCTGTCCACCAGGAGCAAGTTTACTGCAAGATTACGGCTTTGCTATCCATCGCCCGAATTTACCGGGCGATGGGCCAGAGAGTCTTACTTGTGCGTAAACTCAGGGTAGGCTTCCATACCACATTCAGCGATATCCACACCTTCGTATTCTTCTTCCTCCGATACACGGATGCCAATCACCAATTTGATGATAGTCCAGACAATCAGACTGGTAACGAAAACCCAGCCAAAGATGGTGAGGGCACCGATGATTTGACCGGAGAAAGTGGAACCATCATTGGTAAGCGGCACAACCAGCAGGCCGAACAAGCCAACGCTGCCGTGCACAGAAATAGCACCCACCGGGTCATCAATCTTCAATTTATCCAGGCCGATAATAGAGAAGACCACAATCACACCACCCACGGCGCCGATGATAGTGGCGGCCAATGCGGAGGGGGTAGAGGGCTCAGCAGTAATCGCAACCAGACCCGCCAAAGCACCGTTCAGGGCCATGGTAAGGTCAGCCTTGCCAAACAAAACGCGGGCAACCAGAAGTGCCGCCACCAAACCGCCGGCAGCAGCAGCATTGGTATTTAGGAACACCATCGCAACAGAGTTAGCATTACCGATGTCACCCAGCTTCAATACAGAACCACCGTTGAAACCGAACCAGCCCAACCACAGAATGAACGTACCCAGGGTCGCGAGCGGCAGATTAGCACCGGTGATCGCGTGAATTTCACCGTTAGGGCCGTATTTGCCTTTGCGTGCTCCCAACAGGATCACGCCGGCCAGGGCAGCGGTAGCACCAGCGAGGTGCACAATGCCTGAACCTGCAAAGTCAGAGAAGCCCAGGTCACCCAAGGTGTACATGCCGAATACGGCGTTGCCACCCCATGTCCATGAACCTTCCATCGGGTAGATGAAACCGGTCATGACGATCGCGAACAACAGGAATGCCCAGAGCTTCATACGCTCGGCAACAGCGCCAGAAACGATGGACATGGCAGTGGCAACGAAGACCACCTGGAAGAAAAAGTCAGAGGCGCCGGAGTAAATCGCACCACCAGTGAAGCCGTCTTCGCGCTCGGCAAACTCACCCAAAGTCGCAGCGACATCCACAGTTTGAATGCCCGACAGGAATACATCACCGCCGTACATAATGGCGTAACCACACACCATGTACATGATGCAGGCGATCGCGTACAACGCAACGTTTTTTGTCAAAATTTCAGTGGTGTTCTTGGCGCGAACCAAGCCCGATTCCAACATAGCGAAGCCAGCGGCCATCCACATAACCAGTGCGCCGCACACCAGGAAGTAAAAGGTGTCCATGGCGTACTGAAGATGATAAATATTCTCTTCCATTGCTCATTCCCCGATCTTAAAGTTGTTAAATTTAAAGTGCTTGTTCGCCTGTTTCGCCGGTACGTATGCGCACGACCTGCTCCAGGGTTGAAACAAAGATTTTGCCGTCGCCGATCTTGCTGCTGTTCGCGGCTTTGGTGATTGCTTCCACCACCGAGTCCAGCTCCGTCTCGGAAACGGCAATCTCAATCTTGGTCTTGGGCAGGAAATCGACCACGTATTCTGCGCCGCGATAGAGTTCCGAATGCCCTTTTTGCCGTCCAAAACCTTTTACTTCGGTTACCGTCATACCGTGTACACCGATGTCGGAAAGTGCTTCGCGCACCACATCGAGCTTGAACGGTTTGATAATCGCTGTTACCAGTTTCATCGATCTGCTCCTAAATAAATCCCCGCACAGACGTGCGGGAAACACCGGAAATACCTGACCCGGTTGCCAATCGACAGCGGCGATCAGTGCCGTACCAAACACAGATACTCTGTTTTTTGCCTTTCTGGTGTCTCAGTCTGGCGTCGATTTACACCGCAACGCGAGGTGTTGTGGTAAAGGCAGCAGCCAATACCCTTAACTGTGTCTTCAAATGGAACTTTGCATAGAGCAGGCCAATACAAAAAAAACCTTTTATTTCAATTAGATAGAGATATATACGTGCCAAACAGCAGGAATAATGAAGGAATTGCGATTTTGCTCGCACTGTTTTTGTGCTTCTGCAATATCATGAAGCACCAATTTGGAGCAAAAGGAAAGTTCAGGCGTGTTAATACGCCGCCAGGGTCCCAACTCGCTTAAGACAGAGAAGAAAACACGGAGTAGACTGCACAACTTTGAGTAGCAACCGAGGCTTGATGATGATTACCGACTTCGCCCAGCGCCTATTACAGGAACTACAGAAAAACCTGCCCCAGATTTCCGCCCTCTTACCCAAACGCGAACTACACCTTGCGCTTCAGTCGGCACTGGGTCGGCTGGATCTGGTTACGCGAGAGGAGTTCGATGCACAACAAGCCGTCCTGGCACGCACGCGCGAGAAAGTGGAACAGTTGGAGGAGACTCTCGCAAACCTCGAAGCCAAGACGAACGGCAAATCGTAGATGCCCGAGCTGAGCCATTTCATTCGTTCACCGGTTTGTTTATAGTGCACAGCTCTTTTGTTCGACATCGCAAGGAATGCCTATG
>CAMPIG010000320.1 GCA_946886255.1 uncultured Cellvibrio sp.
TATTTCGGCTCACTTCGCAAAGCAAATTAAGCGGAAACCCGCACCACGTCAAGGCTGAGCTTGTGAGCTTTAACTTCTGGTAGATATGCAAAACAATCTTCGAGCCTCATATCTACTTTTGAGCCGATCTGGCTAAGTCAATGATTTTATTATTAAAACTGCCCTGCCTATGGCTCTCCAAAAAAATATCATTTTCACTAAACGTTTATCCAGCATGAAAACAAGTAAAGACTATCAGCTCTTTTTATGCCAATGAAAATTACACCAGATTACCGATAATCTTTACGGAAGAATTTGACCAACCAGACAGGAAAATAACGAGGGGAGAAAAAAGCAGATGGAAGAGCAGAAGAAAAGAAACAAGAGCGATGCCAACAACCAACACCGCTCCCGCAAAGAAAGAAATCAATGATGGTGATGGCCACCTACGCCGTGGGCGTGGCCGTGGGCGAGTTCTTCTTCGGTGGCTTCGCGGACGTCGACAACTTCGATTTCAAAAGTCAGTTGTTTTCCGGCGAGGGGGTGATTGCTGTCGATGTCGACATTGAATTTACCCACTTTTAATACCACCGCTTCCCAGGGGCCGTGCTCGGTATTAACCGCGACTTTCATACCGGGTTTGAGTTTGTTTTTTAGCTTGGCGTAGTCGAGTAAATGTTTGATGGGGATGCGCTGCACCGCGCCTTCTTTGCGTTGGCCGTAGCCTTGTTCGGGGCTGAGTTCGACGGTGAATTTATCGCCGGCTTGTTTTCCTTCCATGGCCTGTTCCATGGCGGCCAACAGGTTGCTGTGGCCGTGCAGGTAGAGTGTTGGTTCTGCGTCGTGTGAGCTTTCGAGGAGTTCGCCGTTGGTTTCGCTGAGGCGGTAGTGGAAGCTGACAACTTTGTCCGCACCGATTTGCATAGTGGTCTCCAGAGGTTATTGCTTTTTGAGCCGCGCAGTATGGCGAGGGTGTTCCGGGTTGGCAACGGGCAATTGGGGGATTTTTGGGTTGGTAACAGAGTGGGCTATGGTCGGGCCGAGGGGGCCGGTAGGTCGGATTAGCGTTAGCGTAATCCGACAGGCTGGTCAGCGTTTGGGTTGGATTACATGGGGAAGGGGAAAGTCGGATTACGCCTTTGGCTAATCCGACCTACGGGTTAGGGGTGTTTTTATTGGCCGACGCAGTCGACGAAGTAGTCGCGCTTGCCGTCGACTTCGCGTTTGACCAGGCCGTGTACATCAGTTTCGAAGCCAGGGAAACGCTCATTGAAATCGCGGGCGAATTTCAGGTAGTCCACGATGGTTTTGTTAAAGCGTTCGCCGGGGATCAACAGCGGAATGCCTGGCGGGTATGGCGTCAGCAAAATCGAGGTAATGCGCCCTTCCAGTTCGTCGATGGCGACGCGTTCGATCTCGCGGTGGGCCATCTTGGCGAAGGCGTCCGAGGGTTTCATGGCCGGCTGCATGTCAGACAGGTACATCTCGGTGGTCAGGCGTGCAACGTCGTAAACTTTGTAGAAGTCGTGGATCTGTTGACACAAATCGCGCAGGCCGCGTTTTTCATAGCGTGGGTTGGCTTGCGCGAACTCCGGCATGATGCGCCACATGGGCTGGTTTTTGTCGTAGTCGTCTTTGAATTGTTGCAAGGCGGCCACGAGGGTATTCCAGCGGCCTTTGGTGATGCCAATGGTGAACATGATGAAGAAGGAGTAGAGCCCGCACTTCTCCACGATCACGCCGTTTTCCGCCAGATATTTGGTGACGATAGAGGCCGGGATACCGGATTCCGCGAATTCACCATCCAGAGATAAACCGGGGTTGATGATGGTGGCTTTGATGGGGTCGAGCATATTGAAGCCCGGCGCTAGTTTGCCGAAGCCGTGCCAGTTGTCTTCGCTACGCAGCATCCAGTCGTCGCGCTCACCCATGCCATCGGCAGAAAAGCTATCCGGGCCCCAGACCTGGAACCACCAATCCTGGCCCCATTCTTCGTCCACTTTCTTCATGGCACGGCGAAAGTCCAGCGCTTCGAGGATGGACTCTTCCACCAGGGCGTGACCGCCAGGCGCTTCCATCATCGCTGCCGCGATATCGCAAGACGCAATAATCGCGTACTGCGGCGAGGTGGAAGTGTGCATCAGATAGGCTTCATTGAAGGCGTCCTGATCCAGCTTCACTTTCTCGGAATCGTGCACCAGGATTTGTGATGCCTGGGACAAACCCGCCAACAATTTGTGTGTGGATTGGGTGGAGAAGATCAGCGACTCTTTCGCACGCGGGCGGTTTTTGCCGATGGCGTGCATGTTTTTGTAGAAGTCGTGGAAGGTGGCGTGCGGCAACCAGGCTTCGTCGAAATGCAGCGTGTCGATCTTGCCGTCGAGCATTTCTTTCAGGCGCTCCACGTTATAAATCACGCCGTCGTAGGTGGACTGGGTGATAGTCAAGATGCGCGGTTTTTTGTTCTTGGCTTCACGGGCAAAGGGGTTCGCTTCGATCTTGCGCGCGATACTTTCCGGGGTGAATTCCTCCAGCGGAATCGGGCCGATGATGCCCAGGTGGTTGCGTGTGGGCATCAGGAAGACCGGAATCGCGCCGCACATAATGATGGAGTGCAGGATGGATTTGTGACAGTTGCGGTCCACCACCACGATATCGCCCGGCGCCACCATGGAGTGCCACACCATCTTGTTCGATGTCGAGGTGCCGTTGGTGACAAAGTAGCAATGGTCCGCATTAAAGATGCGCGCCGCGTTGCGCTCGGAGGCCGCTACCGGGCCAGTGTGGTCAAGCAACTGGCCCAGTTCTTCTACCGCGTTGCACACGTCCGCGCGCAGCATGTTTTCACCAAAGAATTGGTGAAACATCTGGCCGATGGGCGACTTCAAAAAGGCCACGCCACCAGAGTGGCCGGGGCAGTGCCAGGAATAGGAGCCGTCCTGCGCGTAATGCACCAGCGCGCGGAAAAATGGTGGCGAGAGGCCATCCATATAGGACTTGGCTTCGCGGATAATATGGCGCGCCACGAATTCAGGCGTGTCTTCAAACATGTGGATGAAGCCATGGAGTTCGCGCAGGATGTCATTGGGAATGTGGCGCGAGGTGCGGGTTTCACCGTAAAGGTAAATCGGGATGTCAGCGTTCTTGTAGCGAATTTCTTCCACAAAGGCGCGCAGGGATTTCAGGGCGTGGTCGGTTTCTTCCAGCGAGCCTGTACCAAATTCTTCGTCGTCGATGGACAGGATAAAGGCCGAGGCGCGGGATTGTTGCTGCGCGAACTGGGACAAGTCGCCGTAGCTGGTTACCCCGAGAACCTCCATGCCCTCTTGCTGAATCGCGTCCGCGAGGGCGCGAATGCCCAAGCCGGATGTGTTTTCAGAGCGAAAATCCTCGTCAATGATGACTATCGGAAAGCGAAATTTCATGGGGTCTCCACACGGTTTGCGTCAAATCAAACCCCGCAGACAGCGGGGTGCGTGTTCTGGTGCCGGGGCGCACCGGGTCTATCTTGTGATGTAGTTTAGGACAATCTCAAACAGGCGCTGTTCTATGGCCAGGCAAGGTCGCAAATAATGCAGCAGTCCACGCCATCTGTCGACGCCTGTGCGGGTAATTTTTTATGCCGGGCATGTTTGGCCAAAGTATGAACACTCCCAGCCATTACCCGGCTTTCTTTACATGTGCTTTACACACTGCCCTTCGTGCCTGGCGGCGCTTTACGCTAAGATAACGCGCCATTCGGTCCACATATAATTAAGAGGCGCTTCATGATTACCCACGAACCCAATCCACGCTATGTTGCCCACCCCGAACGTTATCAGCGCATGAAATATCAGCGTTGTGGCAAGAGCGGTTTGAAATTGCCGCGGATGTCATTGGGGCTGTGGCAAAACTTTGGCGCCGTGGATTCCCTCAGCAATGCCACCGCGATGATTCAGCGCGCGTTTGATCTCGGCATTACCCATTTTGATCTGGCAAATAATTACGGCCCAAATTTCGGCTCGGCGGAGACAACATTCGGTACCGTCCTCAAACAACATCTCTCGTCTTACCGCGATGAGTTGATTATTTCCAGCAAAGCGGGTTACGACATGTGGCCCGGTCCTTACGGCATTGGTGGCTCGCGTAAATATCTGGTGGCCAGTTGCGACCAGAGTTTGCAACGCACCGGACTGGAATATTTTGATATTTTTTATTCCCACTGCATGGACCCGGAAACACCTGTTGAAGAAACGATGCAAGCATTGGATTACATTGTGCGTTCCGGTCGCGCTCTTTATGTGGGTATTTCAAATTATACGCCAGAGAAAACTCGCGAAGCCGCTGACATTTTGCGATCACTTGGTACGCCGCTCCTGATTCATCAGCCGCGCTACAACCTGTTTGATCGCTGGATTGAGGATGGCTTGACAGAGGTGTTGAAAGAGGAAGGTGTAGGCGCGATTGCGTTTTCTTCGCTGGCCCAGGGTGTACTGACCAATAAATATTTGAATGGTATTCCTGTCGGTTCACGCGCAGCGCGTGCGGAGCAAATTTATCTGGGCAGCAAAGATATTACGCCGGAAAAAATTGCCAAGGTGCAGGCGTTGAACGCAGTTGCTGAGGCGCGGGGGCAATCGTTAGCACAGATGTCGCTAGCGTGGGTGTTAAATAATGAAGTAGTGACCAGCACCATTATTGGTGCCAGCCGCGTTGAGCAGATTGAGGATTCGGTTAAGGCGCTGGATAAGCTTGAATTCAGTGCGGCGGAATTGGAAAAAATTGAGGCGATTTTGCGTTAGTTTGTTGTCGGATTATGTCTTCGACTAATCCGACCTACTTGTTACATCCCCGTGTTATCCGTAGGTCGGATTAGCCGCAAGGCATAATCCGACATTTCCTCGCTTAAATAACCTATATCGCTCGCTGGTACATGTTTGTCGGATTACGCCTTTGGCTAATCTGACCTACTGGTGGTTTTCTTTTTTAATTCTTTGGTCAAAGCGATGGCCATAAATACTAACAGGACGCAGAAAGGGAAACCCAGCGCGGTAATCACATTCTGCAGGGCGGGCAAACCGCCGCCTAATAATAAGGTGGCAGATAGCGTGCCGAGTAACAACATCCAGAACACCCGCTGCCAGGTGCGCGATCCCTGGTTTTCGCGGCGCGATAATAAGTCCATCACCAACGCCGCTGAGTCAGCAGAAGTTGTTAAAAAAATCACGATGATGACCGCGCTGATGACCGAGGTCAGGGTCGCTAGCGGAAATTGTTCAAGAAACGTGAATAACGCAACGGATACATCGGCTTTTACCTGCGTTGCCAGATCCACACCGTAATTCAATTCCAGGTCAATGGCTGATAAACCAAATACCGAAAACCAAATAAGCGTAAATAAAAACGGTGCACCCAAGGCGCCAACAATCAGTTGGCGAATGCTGCGGCCTTTGGAGATGCGGGCGATGAATAATCCCACATAAGGCGCCCAGGAAATCGTCCAGGCCCAGTAAAAAACCGTCCAGCTTTGTTGCCAACTGGTGCCTTGGTAAGCCTCAGTCCAGAGTGACATCCAGGGCAAGTTTTGCACATAAATACCAAGGTTTTGCACAGCGCCCGAGGTAATAAATAAGGTTGGCCCAACCGTCCAGATAAATAGCAACAGCAAGATCGCCAAACCGATATTGAGGTAAGACAAACGCTTGATGCCACGATCCAGACCAAG
>CAMPIG010000321.1 GCA_946886255.1 uncultured Cellvibrio sp.
TCCACCGTCAAAGAACTCGCCCGCCGCTGGCGCCCCGACGTACTCGCCGGCGTAAAAAAGTCCAGCGCGCATTTAGCCCTCGACGACATCAAGGACTCCATCGCCGAACTGCAACACTACCGCGACACTTTCTTTAAACTCTGATGCAAATACACTACGCACGGCCATAAGGAATGCCGCGCGAAATCCACCTCTCGTTACCCGTACCCGTAGGTCGGATTAGCCGCAAGGCGTAATCCGACACATTTGCCAAATTTACAGAGCCGGGATTGCTTGGGTGTTAAACGTCAGCTTGGATCTTGGGTCAAAAAGGCAGGCGTATATTGAGAGACATTCAGGTTTTGTTGAAGTGGGAGCGGCCATGCAAACCATCTTTCAGGAACGTGCAATGCAGTTGGCGTCTTTTATAAAGTAATGCCAGATAAAACGAACCCGACATTTGTCGGGTTCGTTGCTTCATTAAAAACGTACGTCGACACCGATATTATAGGTATCAGAGTAATCTGAATTTAAGAATGCTGCATGGATGCTAACTGTATCAGTGAAGAACTTCCTTGAGCGAATGACATAGCTATCGAAATCTTCGACATCAATATAACTGTAGCCCAGACCAACACTAAAAGTCCGATTAAAATAAAGATCGCCAACCAGGCTGGCTGAATAATAATCGATATAGTCTTTGTAAGAGGTTTCGATATTAACAGTCTTCTCTGCGATATCGGTCACGTACTTCGCATTGAGGTTCCAGTGATCATCCAAATCTACGTCTTCATAGAATTCTGACCAGATCAGTAAGCCTTGGATAGGCGTAAAGCCGAGTGAGCCGAACCACAGATTGTCAGTTTCTGTGATGTCACTGGTATAGGTTTCGCCTCCTGAGGTGAATTCACTTTTGTATGTGTACTTTTCGCGTACTATGCCCGCGCCCACATAAAAAATGCTGTTGGGTATATAAAAATCAGCCTTGGCTGTCACGTCATGGGACGTTGTGCTGCTGCGGTAGGAAATATCCTCAAATACATCATTCTCTTTAGATTTAGAATAAATGTAGTCGATCTGGATATTGCTGGCTTTTTCCAAAAAAGCAGCTTCGGCCAATGGATGGTTTCTTGTTTGTACCGGAGAGAAATAGTAGGTTGCTGCAACGCGTCCGTCTTTATTCTCATCAACAAATTCAGAATCCGTAGAGGAAAAATCTGTAGTAATCTCTGTGCGATAATTCTGACTAAAAGCTGCTTGCGTGAGTAGGACCAAGGCAAGTAGAACTGCGAAACGAGTAAAGCGCATGAAAATCTCCTTAATTCATAAAAGATAAACGCTCTTCCGAGCGGCGCGCAGTTTACCCATTCCTATCTGTTCTGTCTTGAGAATAGCAACATGAAGTGTTACTGCTTTCCTGGGTGGGAGCGGCACTCCTTCACCATCAAATCAATAAACGCCCGTGTTTTCGCAGGCATCATTTTTTGTTGTGGGTAGAGCAGCGAAAAGGGCCGTGATGCTCCGCGATAAGTGTTTAACACTTCAACCAAATGGCTGTACTGCTTTTGTTTAACGATGAAGTCATAAGTTTGTACCAGGCCCCCACCAGCGGCGGCATAAGTGATACAGCCGAGGACATCGCCCGTGATTAGTGTGCGGCGTTGTGGTTCTATCTGTGTTTCCTTGCCCTTTTCATACAATGTAAAAGGCAAGGGTTTACCGCTGGAGGGCATGACGAACTGAATACATTGGTGTTTGCTAATGTCACTTATTCTTTTGGGCGTACCCCATGTTTTTAAATATTCGGCAGACGCATAGATGCCGAGCTGCGCATCCTCCAATTTACGGGCAACCAAGCGGGAATCCTTGGGCATACCCATACGGATGGCAAGGTCATAACCCTCTTTGATGAAGTCGACGTTGGTGTTGGCGATATTGATTTCCACATCCACCGCAGGATACAGCTCGCGATAGTGTTGAATAACCGGCATGGCTCGGCAATGACCGTAGGTTGTAGGCATGCTGATGCGCAATAACCCGCTGGGTTTACCCAGGCTGCCGGTAATCAGACGTTCAGCATCTTCCAACTGACGCAACACATGGACACACTCTTCAAAATACAGATTGCCTTCGTCGGTCAGGCGTATCTTGCGGGTTGAGCGTGCAAAAAGGCGCACGCCGAGGCGCTCTTCTAAACGGGCAATGGATCGACTGACTGCTGCGGGTGTTAACCCCAGCGCACTGGCGCAGGCGCTAAAACTTTGCAATTCAGCTGCTTTACAAAAGATTTGTATGCTGCTGAGTTTGTTGTTGTACAGGCTGGCTTCCATTTGTTACACCATGTTAAAAGTCATATGAGATAGCGGACTATACTAAATGGCAGGTTAACGCGATAGATTGGCAACTCTTTCTACACGCGAGGTGATCTGTCATGAAATTATATGGTGCAAGTAGGCAGGCAGGATGGCAAGCACTGCTGATGCTATTGGTTGTTATAGTTTTCAGTATTGGTGTTCAAGCCGACGATAAAGGCAAAGTCTTAATAGTGGTTTCCAGTGTGAGTGAAATCAGTTTGCAAGACGGAAAATCCTACCCTACCGGATATTTTCTCAATGAATTAGCTGTTCCGGTAAAAGTGTTGATTGATGCTGGTTATACGCCAGTGTTTGCAAATCCGAAAGGTAATGCCGTGCAGTGGGATGTACATTCAATTGACAAACAATTTTTTGGTGGCGATGAACAGTTATTGGAAAAAACCATGGCTTTCGCCAAAGGCTTAAAGGGACTGCAAACACCGGAACGTCTGGGGAAAATATTACAGCAGGGCATTGACGAATACGCAGGTATTTTTGTGCCTGGAGGCCACGCCCCGATGGGTGATCTTTTGGTTAACCCTGAGATGGGAAAAATATTGAAGAAATTTCATGAACAAAAAAAGCCGACGGCGCTTATTTGTCATGGGCCTATAGCTTTGTTATCAGCCATGTCGGATGCATCGGGCTTTACGGGCGGCATGCAAAATGGTGATGCAAAACAACGCGACGCTGCAAGCCAGGACTGGCCATATGCGGGCTATCGAATGACAGTATTTAGCACGGCTGAAGAGCGTGTGGCCGAACAATATCAACTGCAAGGCAAAGTAAAATTTTACCCGGCAGAGGCCTTGGCTGAGGCGGGTGCAATTGTTGAGTCGGGAAAGATGTGGCAAAGCCATGTGGTGCAGGATCGTGAGTTGCTGACCGGACGTCAGCCATTTTCGGATGAAGCGTTTGCCAAACGATTTATTGCCATGCTGAGCGGCAAATAAAGGAATAAACCCGGCATTAGCCGGGTTTATTTATTGCACTCGTCCAAAAAATTATTTCGTGTCCTTCATCCCGGCAATCACCTTCTGCAAACCTTTCAGCGATGCTTCAACACTTTGCATTGGTGTCATGCCTTCCGGGTAAACTTCTTGTTCAACCACCAGCCATAGTGTTCCACCTACAGTGCGGTTGGCGACAATCAGCGCTTCCCAGTCGGTAGTGTCTTTACCAATGATCGGGTTTTCTTTGTTACCTTCCTCCGGTGCTGCCGCTTTGTAATGCGTAGTGATGGTGCGACCGGGATAGCTCTTGATGAAATGAATTGGATCTTTGCCCGCGACTTCGGTCCAGCCTACATCTTGCTGCAAGATCACTTCCGTCGATGTGCCTTTACCGATCACATCCCAAGGTGTTGCACCTTCTTTGCCCAGCATTTCGCCTTTGTGGTTGTGATAGCCAGTGTGCATGCCATGGGGTTGCAGTTTAGCTTGTACTTTCTCCAGGTCGGCAGCGACTTCTTTGGCGCCTTCGGCGGTGAATGCGCGATGATCCATGGGGACGATCAAATAGTGGCAATCAATCGCTTTGTAAAACGCGACGGTTTTATCAAAATTTTCATCAGAAAATTTATCGAAACCGACATGCGCGCCGGAGGCTTTCAGGCCAAGCTTATCGAGGAATTTTTTCAGGCCCTGTGGATCTTCAGCGTAAGGGCCGAAGTTGCCGGCGAACTCCACGCCTTGAAAACCCATGCCGGCGAGTTTCTTTAATGTGCCTTCAAAATCTTTGGCTACATCATCTTTAATAGACCAAAGTTGTACGCTGAGTTGAGGCGAAGTTGGCGCAACATCGGCTGCGAAACTGGCAGCGCTAGTACTGGTGATGACGGCCATGGCAAAAACCTTAAGATATGTTGAGAGCGTCATTGTCGTTTTCCTTTTGTTATGTGGTGTTAGTTGCATTAGGTGTTGCGTTAAATGTTGCCGAGTTTTAATTGTTCTACCGCATAGTTACAGGCGCGTGCGGTGAGTGCCATAAATGTCAACGACGGATTCTGCCAGGCGCTTGAAGCCATGCTGGCGCCGTCAGTCACAAACAGGTTAGGCACATCGTGAGCCTGATTATAACCATTCAGGATCGAGGTTTTGGGATCTTTACCCATTCTTGCGGTGCCCATCTCGTGGATGGACAAACCGGGTGGCCATTCCTCAATAGTGCGCTGCACATTCTTCAAGCCAGCTGACTCCAGCATTTCCGCTGCGGTATCCGCGATGTCATTGAGCATCTTGATGTCATTGTCGGAATAATCGCATTCGATATGCAGTTGAGGCATACCCCACTTGTCTTTTTTGGTGGGATGCAGCGACACCTGATTTTCGTAGCGGGGCAACATCTCGCCGGAGCCGCGCAAGCCGAATTTCCACTCGCCTGCACTTTTGATGGCATTTTTAAAGTCGACACCGAAGCCATCTTTATGTGCGAATTGGCTCCAATGTTCGCGCGCAGCACCGCCAGCAAAAGAGTAACCACGCAGGAAATCTGCATCTTTTTTGGTAACGTTGCGGAAGCGCGGAATGTAAACGCCAGTAGGGCGACGGCCGGAATAATATTCATCTTCAAAACCGGGCACCGTACCGTTGGCGCCTGCGCCGTACAGGTGGTCCATCAAGTAATGGCCGAGCACACCGGAAGAGTTGGCAATCCCGGTGGGGAAAGCCTCGCTTATAGAGTTCAACATGACGTGCGTGGTGCCGAGTGTTGATGCGCAGAGGAAAATGACCTTGGCAAAATACTCACGTGTCTCCAGCGTTTCGCTATCGATAATGCGCACGCCGGTGGCGCGATTGGTTTTGGGATCGTAGATCACGCTATGCACGATGCTGTTGGTGGCAATCGACAAATTGTTGGTCTTTAATGCCGCCGGTAACGTAGAGCTTTGCGTAGAAAAATACGCGCCGAAGGTACAGCCTTTTTGACACTCGTTGCGCGCCATACATTGATAGCGACCCTGTTCGATATGGTGCGGTGCGGGTTTGGATAAATGTGCACAGCGACCCATAATTAATTTCCGGTCGCTATATTTTTTTTCAAACTTCGCTTTTAAATCTTTTTCCACCGCATTGAATTCAAAGGGTGGTAAAAATTTACTGTCCGGCAACACCGGAATATTTTCCACCGAGCCGCTGATACCCACATGGTGTTCTACATAGTCATACCAGGATTCGATATCTTTGTAGCGAATCGGCCAGTCCACGCCATGCCCGTCTTTGGCGTTGGCGGTAAAGTCGAGGTCGCTCCAGCGATAAGACTGGCGGTGCCACAAGAGCGACTTGCCACCTAATTGATTGCCGCGAATCCAGCTGAAGGGTTTTTCTTGTGGGGTGCTGTAGG
>CAMPIG010000322.1 GCA_946886255.1 uncultured Cellvibrio sp.
CTGCTTCCGTGCGTAAGCTAACACTTAACTGACGCATGATTTATTTTGTGCGCCAGGTCCGTGAGCCAGTGAGGTGCGGGCGCACAATGAATGTGCGTAATGACATGAAAGAAAATCAGCTATGCCGCATCAACAAGAAGATAAAAACGAACGAATAACGTTTCTGAACAGAATCTTTTTTTGTGGCGCTATGCATAAATGCTTAGTGCGAATGGTGGGTGCGTCGGTGTCCATCATCAGTGTCGTCGACCAGCGCGGTGCCTTTTTCAATAATTGTCAGGATTTGCGCTAATTCCACCGGTTTTACCAGATGGTGATTAAAACCGGCACTGCGAGATAGATCGCGATCTTTATCCTGGCCCCAACCGGTAACCGCAACCAGAACGCACTGGCGGGTTTCCGGAAACTGACGTAACAACCGCGCCAGATCATAACCATTCAAGCCCGGCATGCCGATGTCGAGAAAAGCAAACTCAGGCATAAAATTGCGCGCGATATGTTGTGCGGTTGATCCTTCATGGGCCGTGCGGACATCGTGACCCAACGCGCTGAGCAGTGTGGCCATGGTCGCCACGTAATCCACGTTGTCGTCCACCAATAAAATGCGGCGCGGCGCTTGTTTGTGTGCGGTAGTAGCGGGTGATTTTTCAGACGCGACAAAGGGTGCGGTTGCACTGGTTAAGTACACGCGAAAACTGCTGCCCAAACCGGGGCCGCCGCTATGGGCAACCAGTTGTCCACCGTGCAGTTCTACCAGGCGTTTTGCCAGTGCCAGACCGACACCGAGACCAGCGTGAGTGCGCTCAAGGGTTTGATCAACCTGGGTGAACATATGGAAAATATTCTCAAGCATATCCGGTGCCAAACCGATGCCATTATCGATGACTTCCACGACGACCTTGTCGTCTATTAATTCGCCGTTGATACTGATCAACCCACCGCGATTTGTGTACTTGGCAGCGTTGTTTAGCAAATTGGAAAATACTTGCGCAAGACGAATCGGATCCGCATCGATGTACAGGGGTTCCTCGGGCATACTCACACTGAGTTGATGGCCACAATTTTCAATAAAACCACGACTGGCTTCTACGGCATCGCGCATGATGGACTGCACATCCGCGCGTGTTTTGCTGATGGTTAACTTCCCGGTCGTGATGCGCGAAACGTCAAGCAAATCGTCCACCAGGCGCACCATTTGTTTGAGCTGACGCTCCATGACGGATTGTGCGTTGGCGGCGATGGCGGGGTTGGTATCTTTCGCGCGCAGGATGTGTAAGCCGTTGATCAAGGGCGCGAGGGGATTGCGCAATTCATGGGCGAGGGTTGCAAGGAACTCATCTTTGCGTCGATCTGCCAGACGCAAAGCATCTTCAGCCGCTTTGCGTTCGGTCATTTCGTGTTCCAGCGATTGATTGGATGCTTCCAAAGCCCTGGCCCGACGTTCGACTTCGCTGAGCATGTCATTGAAGGCATCCACCAGCACGCCGATTTCATCTTCCGTAAATTTCTTGGCGCGCAGGGAAAAGTCGCGGCTCTGCATCACCTGGCGAGCAACATTGGTCACCGCGAAGATCGGTTTGGTTACCGCGCCGCGCAACCAGGTGGCCACCAACAGTGCCAGCCCCAGGCTGGCAATCAACACACCTACCAGGATGATGGCATAACCCACCAGACGGGCACCCAGCTCGTAGCGGGCATGAATATAAACCGCGCCGAGTAGCTGATCGTTTTTGACGATCTGCTGCCAAACCTGAATACGATTGCGATCAATGATGTATTCGTTGATCGTTTGCGGCTGTGGGGGTGGGGCAGACTCCAGCTCACCGTCGTTCGAATATTCGGCAAAGATTGTCCCGGTATCGTCGTACAGCACCGCTCGCAGAATCATCGGGCGGGTGCGCAATAACTCCAGGTTTTCCTTACCGGTGGCTGGATCATTAAATTCCAGTGCCGGTGTGCTGACTTCCGCAATGATGTTGGCCTGGGTTGTCAGGTCTTTGATCACACTGTCGCGGTAGGTGTTGAGGTCATAGGCGAGCATGACGATCGCATAAGTCACCAATGCCGTCAGCGTGGTGGCCATGATCACCAGCATCAGGCGGTTGGAGATCGACCGTTTGGCAATACGCATCATTGGGGCGTCTCCTGTTCTACGGTCAAGGCGACTGAGAGCAGCCGGGCACTGAGTTTGAGGTTATTGCGGCGCGCACAGGAGAGTGACACATCGAAACCGATACGGTCTTGCAACAAACGGAGATTAATAGTGCTGCCGGATACCAGCCCCTGCGAATTTTCCGTCACAATCAAAAATGCCTGCTGTTCAGCCAGCTGCGCCAGGCGGGGCAGGTGATGTTCTGCATTGCGGCCGACAAAAACGATATGAGGCTCGTTGATCCGTTCAACGAAGCGAGTTTTGAACACCTTAATAGCGCGGCCGTTAGAGTTGCGATTACGGGTAATCGCGCGCAGTTCATTACCAACTTCAGTGGCATCCAGCAGCCAGATGCGGTAAGGCGATTGAGGTGTATCGAAGGACGTGGCAGGCCACTCGGTATAATCGAGGAATTTAAACAACATAGCGGCTTTGATCTCGATTTCCGCCGAGTCGGTAGCATTCGCGGCATCGGCCGCACTGAATGATCCGCAGGTGATGGCCAGCGCGAGATAAACCAAGCGGGTTAACCACTTGCGCCTGGGGGACCGACCCTCGGTGTGATCGCACATCGTTAACATGATCAATGTTTTACAGATCCCAAATTAATTTGCCGTAGAGTGCGCGTTCATATTCGCTGCGACCGGGAGAGGCACCAAATTCCGGGTGTGATTGATCGGTAAGATTCTGCCCCACCAATGAAATTTTGAGGTGCGGGCTGATCTCCCATGCTACACGGACATCCAGCGCTGTGTAAGCCGGCACCTGTGAACCCTTGAGTTCATCCACATAGCGCAGGGTTGAATCAACTGTTACATGTGACGACAGATCATAAGACGAACGGATAGAGGAATAGAAGTCCGGATCATCGCTGGCCAAGCCGGTGGTGTTGGAAATATCGGTACTACCGGGCTTCAGATAGACATCAAACGCCTGCGTCACCAGACTGGCATGCAACCGCCAGTGTTGCAGTGGCTGCCAACTGCCCCAGACTTCCATGCCATAAGTTTCTGCTGTTGCCTGGTTTTCAAATACAAAACCTGTTGCTGCATCGTTCAGCTCCAGGGTGCGCAATTTATTGTACTCGCTATAAAACGCGGTGACTGACCAGGAAACCCGTGCGATGGGTTGTTGGCGATAGCCCAGTTCGTATACCTCGGCAACCTCCGCCTCAAAATCGGGGCCGCCGGCAATGAGATACTGGGGAACGCCATCGACGACCGGTGGATCGGTGGGGCTATAAAAATCCCGATCGATCCGTGAAGGCGTGCGTACAGCACGGGAAACCTTGGTCCATACCAACTGGTTATGTCCCGGGGTCCAGCCCAGTTGAATGCCGGGTAAGGACTCCCAGCCGGTGAAGGGATTATCCTCCCACTTGGCACCCAGGGTCAGCTGCAGGTTTTGGGTAAGATTAATTTCATCCTGAATAAACACATTGCGCCATTGCATGTTCAGGTCTTCAGGCAGAAAAGCAAAAAATATATCGTTATCGATATGATCCGACAGATAGCGATAACCGCCGCCCCACATAAACATCTGTCGCTCGCCAATCAGGCACTCATGTTGCAATTCCAGATCGATGGTATTCAGGTGTTGCACAAACGCGTTGGGCTGATGGCGTTGGGTATGATCAACATAAGCCTGGAAGGTCAGCCGGGAACCCGGCGCGAACTCGCGACTGGCTCGGCCGAGAATATTTGCGCCGCTGATTTTTATATCGTCGGTGCCGGCTTGATGCAATCGGCCGCTGTAGGCATCGCCCTGCAAGGTGAAATGATCATCGTAGCCTTCCCAGTCTGCGCGAAAACCGGTCTGACTACGTTCCCAACCGGTATGAGTGGATGTTCCGGCAGCCGTGTCGGTGTCATCGTGACGACTGTGCTTGGCATAGATTCGATAAAAACCATTGTTGGTCAATTCACCGCCGTGGCGCACAGCGGCCTGTTGCTCATGGACACTGCCGCCCACGGAAATCAGTTCACCCTGGGTGTCTTCCGCCGAGCGCGTGACGATATTCACTACGCCATTAACCGCATTGGTACCCCACAGGCTTCCGCCCGGCCCGCTGATGACTTCGATACGATCCAGATCTTCCAGTACAACATCCTGCGCATCCCAATACACCCCCGAAAACAACGGTGAATACACACTGCGCCCGTCGATCAGGACCAATAATTTATTGGCGAAAGGATTATTAAATCCGCGTGCTGTGATCGCGTAATTGCGTGCATCCACTCGCGCCACTTGCAGGTTAGGTGCCAGCCGCAAGGCTTCCGGCAAGGTGGTGGAACCTGTGCGGCGAATATCCTGTTCGGTGATAACGAAAACGGATGCCGGTTCGTTAGCCAGAGGTTTGGGCTTTTTGGAAACAGAGGTGACACGCAACTCTGCCAGCTGCTCGAGTGACAGATCGGCAAGTGTGGCTGCCTGCGATGGAAGTAATGCACCGCCGCATATAAATGTGGCAAGCAATATCGCCTTAGGAAAAAGGCGGCGATAACCAAATGTCGAGTGCCGATATACAGGGTGAATTTTCATAGAAATAATAATCGGAGCCACCTCCGATGAACCAGATTTGGCACTTTAAATTGCAAAAAGAAATTTATGATCAGCGAGAGAATATTTTCATTATCTATATCCGCCTGATGATCATAGAACATTCGGCCAATAGGTCAACGTTTTGATAATAAAAGAAAATATTAACCAACGAGCCCGCCAGAGCAATTTTTTATGCCAGTCATTATTTAAAGAGAGGTTTACTTCGTGTTGACGCAGAACTTTTTAAGCAGATAGCACCCAGGAACCGCTCACAAGCACATCTTATAGATGTTGTCATTCGCGCGCTGAAATACTTCCCACATGATGTGTAGGTTAAGGAGCGCAGTGAGTGGTTCGGGGATAAAAATTCTACGATGGATTGCTTTTAATAAAGAGAACGTGGGGAGAATAATTTTAATTCAACGAAGCATTAACAGATTTTATTCGGGACAGTTACACACCTATCATATCAACTCTAAGTCCGCATTGAATAATTTGATGTAGATTTTTGATGGAATGAAAATGCTCGTCACCTACGCTAAGTACACTACAACATGAGTAGTCGCCTAAAAAGCGCAAATTCTAAAACAATAAAACTATTGGGTCGATGCCATTCAGGTAGGTACTGTGGACTTGCCTCGACATATTGTATGGTGGGCTTTTTGTAATCCATACCGTCTTTTTCGGCAGCGGCGACATTAAAGTCGGGGTTTGCAGTCAAGTTAGGTACGTATGGGCGAGAAGAGATGGGGGCTCCCAACATAGGCCTCCAACTTTTCAGGGGTACACCAAATAAAAAGGCCAGCAGGTTAATCTGCTGGCCTTTATTTATATGGTAGCTAGAGGCGGACTTGAACCGCCGACCCCAGCATTATGAGTGTTGGGGCCGGAATTTAGCGGTATTTCATCGCTGACTGTGATGTTAACTGTTGTAGGATGATCAACATGTAT
>CAMPIG010000323.1 GCA_946886255.1 uncultured Cellvibrio sp.
GCGTAATGCAGTTTGTAACGTTTACGCTAATTTTTGGTGGGTTTTCGGCAATTGGTTTTTTGGGATAGTGATTAAAGGAATGGTGATAAATAGAAGTGTCGGATTACGCTGCGCTAATCCGACCTACGGGTGTGGGGGGTTGGATTTGGTGGAGAGTGTGGGTTAGGGGAGGGTGATTTCGCGTTGGAAGTTTTTTGGGGTTTTTCCCATGATGGCGCGGAACTCGCGGGTGAAGTAACTCTGGTCACAGAAGCCGCTCTCCAGGGCAGCCTGCTGGATGGTCAGGCCAGCACGCAGTAAGCGGCAGGATTCCTGGATGCGTAAACGTTTAATGTGCTGCTTGGGTGAATAACCAAATTGTTTTTTGAATTTTCGTTCGAATGTGCTCACTGACATGCAGGCCATGCTGGCCAGTTTTTCAATATAAATACTTTGTCTGAAGTTTTTCTGCATGTAATTAACGCATTCATAGAATACATTGTACGGCTTCATGTTCAACTCAGCGTGCCGCGCTGAACGGCTGATACCTTCCACGCCCACGATCTGGCCATCGCGGTTTTTTAAGGCAATCTTTGAGGTAACCAGCCAGAGCACTTCGCCGCGTCCATCTTCTATCAGCTCCAGCTTGTTCACCATCGCGCGACCGCTCATGACACTAAGGTCATCGCGCCGAATGTGTTCAGTAATTTCCCCACGGAAAAAATCTGCATCCGTTTTTCCGATAGCTGCTTCGGGGTCCTCCAAGTCAAAATAATCAAACAGTAATTGATTGGCGTAAACAAAACGCCCGAGTAAATCCTTGGCAAAATAAAAACTGTCGGTGAAGGTGTTCACCAGCTCAGAGGGGCGATTGACGCGTTGTATGTCGTAGAACTGAGTAGCATCGTCCAGGCAGGCGGCATGTATCATCTGTTGGCATCCCTTTAGTGAATCAAACAGCGGGCGAGATCTGCTGCAGATCCCGCCATTTCCTTACAACGGTGAAACGTCCAGCCAATTTATTGCCAGGTTAGCTGTGGGTACTTCCAACAGAAGGATATGATCGCCGGGGATTAAGGTGATGTTTGCACTCAGCGTTTGCCATACCTGTTCTCCGCCGGTTTGAATATTATCGAGTGTCGCCAGCGGAGCATTGTCCAGCAGCACCCGAATTTCCCTATCATTTTCTGCGCTCGCCACGCGTAGACTCAACTGATAATTTCCCGCGTGTGTTACGTGTACCTTGAATTCCGCCGAGGCGTTAGTACTGGCCATCAGATTCACATAGCCGGACGTATCCGACGTCGTGCGGTGGGTGAAATTGGTTTGGCTATGCGCACCTTCCGCTTCGATGCGGCCGGGCAGGGAGTGACGATAATCTTCGGCAGGGATTGCCGTGTATAAACCACCCAAGGGACTCAGCTGTCCATCGCCCGCTAAAATATCAATATAGGGAAATGCCGATGGGCCGCCGTCGGTGCGACCAATAAACCAGGAGTAGCGATACACATTAGGATTGGCTTCCATCCAACGCACCGTGCTTGCAAGATAATCCATTTGTTCGCCGACATTCGCCGGGCCGCCCTCATCCCAGGAAGCCCACTCCGTCACCCAAATGGGGCGATCGTAACGCTCAAATTCACCGATAAACCATTCAAATGCGCCCGAGTATTTCATATAACAATGCACGGCGATGTAATCCACGCGGCAACCTTCACAGGCTTCAAAAAACGCATCCAGATATTCCCAGGGGCTCCAGTCATCATCGGTGCCGGGAATATCGACATTACCGGGGCTGTAATTCACCGCCGGTGCGACTAATTTCAAATTGTAGTCATCGGCAATGGCTTCCAGTTGCGGCCACAAATCCGCCGCTTGCTGCGGCGTGAGGTTGGCTTGTTCAGCAAAATTGGGTTCATTAAAACCGAGTAAGTATTTTACATTGGGGTGTTCATCAAGAAATTCACGCAACGCGGTTTCATTAAACGCGCCGTTCCAGACCATGGGTACAAAATCAACGTCATAATCTTCGTAATAATCCCTCACCGCCGATTCCGGGGTAACGGCCCAGTTGTACCACCAGCTGACTTTACCTTGCATCACCGCCAAATCGTTTAACGAATGATAGCCATAAGCCAGCCCGCGCTTTTGACTTACCAGATTGGCAGATGACAATGATGTTGACGAAGAGGATTCACTCGACGAGGACGTGGAAAATGAGGACGAGGACACCGCACTGGAAACTGCAGCCGATGAATTACTCGAGGATACCGATGAAGCGGCTCGCACACTCGAACTTGCCACAACAGATGATGACGGAAGTGATAATCCAATAACAGACGAAGACGATACCGCAGAAGATACACTGGAGGCTGCTGAATCATCACCGGATGACGACCCGCCGCAACCACTCAATACGGCGCCGACAAGTACACAAGCGGACAGAAATCGATAGTGCTTGCCGATGGCAAAAGAAGCGAGCAAAGACATAAGACATTACCTTTTAAAATACGTTATATCGGGCCGGTGCTAGCCGTCCGATAGCGATGCCAGGTAATTGTCCGGCTGTGCCGGTGCTCTCCAAATGGCTCCTTGCAAGAGCCTTTTATTATGCGAGTTTTATGGGGAGGGATACTAAACGATGTTGACAGGAGGATTCTGTGCGCAAGTTAAACCTACGAACCCATTGCGACGAAACGGGTCATGCACGGGTTAAACAGGATGAAAAAATCCCCGCCGAAGCGGGGACATGGAGGGGCACTACAAAAAATGATTATTTACATCAATAACAAACCTGAAACTCCACAATGCCATCGCCGGAGCCAAAGCGCTGCATGGTGTATTTTTCAACGTCAATCAGGAACCCATCGCCGGCAAGGTTGGCCGTACAGCAACCGTTGCAATCTGAATCAGCACAAGCGTCATACACTTTTCCGGTAATGCGGCGATTACCCTGACGCAGATTCACAGTTTTCAAACCCAACCAGTTCCAGTCTTTCATGTGTACGGCAATGATATTGTTAGCCTCCACCCAGGACTCCGGCTGTTGACCATTCACACCGTAGAAATAACCTGCCCATTGGCAACCGTTGTAATAGATACATTCATCGCTGCCGGGGTCTGGATAAGATTCGTAGTTGGTCAATCGCGCTTCATACCAATCAGTGCCGCAATCATTGGTGGGTGTAGAACTACTGGAAGATGAGCTGCTGGAACTTATTGGTGTAGAACCACTGCACACGTCGTTGTATTTCCATTCCTGCCATTGTCCGGAATGGGTTTCCGGATTCGCGCCTTGAGTCCACCACTGCGAGGTGTAGGACTTACCATTATGTTTCACCGTCGTATTACCGTTATACGCTGTAGCACTTTGCCAGGTCGGTAAGTTGGTGCAATTTACCGCCGCCACACTTGGCAGCGACAATAACAATCCGCAACACATTCCCACCCAAACCATTGCCTTTTTCATCATGAGAATCACCTCGATTCAGTATGTATTTACTTTTGTTTTATGTGGCAAAAAATAGTGGTTTCCTGTCCGCCACGGTAAATCTGTTAAAGGATGGAGTAGGGGTAAAGCCAGAAGTGATACTTATCTTGCTACTTTTAATACTTTCGACGCTAGGAATACAGGTAACCAACTAAAATATTGAATGTGGTTAGTCTACAACTCAGCTGGGTAAGGTAAGGGAGGTGATATGTCAGGCGGGGAAACTTGGCGGAGAGTCAGTCGGCAAAGAACTGTCAAGGGAAGTCCTTTTCCCTTGGTCGTTCACGTAAAACGCTTATCGGTACTACAAGCGACTACCTGCGCTTAGCGGTTCAGATACTCCATCAACCACTGCATGGCCGGGCGCTGCTGGCCATTGCTTTGGATCAGGCCAGTGCCGTCACGCCAGGTGGCGCCCACGACATAACCCCACAGGGTAATGCCGGCCACATTGGGGTGGTTGTAGAAGATCGGGAAGTGCATCTGCATGTACTGCAACTGAGTCTGATCATTCGTCGCTTCAATGTCATACTCGGAAATGTACAGCGGCAGACCCAACTCGGAAATTTGATCCAGTTTGCTCTGGATTTGCTGAGCGGTCCAGACTTGCGGAGAATACAGGCTGTGCGCCTGAAGTCCCAGAGCATCGACATAACCGGAGTTCACGGCCGGGCGAATCATGTTGATGATGGCATCGGTATCCCAGGTCATGAAGTTATAGTCGTTGTAGATCAGAACTGCATTCGGACAGTGCTGGCGTGCCAACCGGAAGGACTCCGTGATCCAATCGCTGCCAAACGCATTGGCCGCATAGTTTGCCGGAGCGTGCGAAGGCAGCGCTTCGTTCACTACGTCAATCATTGCTGTATCCGGGTAGCGTGCGCAGTAATCGCGAATCCATTCTTCAATTTCCGCGCGCTGCTCGGCGGCACTCAAGCCATCAATCCAACCCGGACGTTGACTGCCCCACACCAGCGTGTGTGCTTTCACAGGAATACCATTCGCGCGAGCGTAGTTGTAGATGGCATCCAACGGACCCCAGTTGTACTGGTCGCGAGTGCCCTCAACAGATCCCCATTTGCCTTCGTTTTCCGGTGTAATCTGATCCCAGTACTGGGTGAAATCAGAGCGAACCGCACCGCGCGTGGTGATGTTCCCGACGAAGAAATCGGGGAAATTCGGATTGCCCGGATTAGCGCTGCTGCTCGAGCTTGAAATGCTGCTGGAACTGGACGATGAGGTGTTGCCATCGAACGGATTGCCAAAGCCGATGGAACCGTTGCAGTGCAACATCTGCGAGAAGGAACCCGCACCGCACTCACCGTCCCAGGCGCCGGTGTTATCTTCCTGATCTTCGGCCTGGTAGGTCATGCCGTTTACGATGATGTAATCCACTTCCACATCGCGATCACCAGAGTCATTGGTAAACGCAACACGCAGCTCACCGGTAGCGTTGGTCTGTACGGTGTAGTCGAGCATGCCGACGCTCAGTGTCCAGGTCTCGATGGTCTGACCACCAATTTCCAGGCTGACACTTTCGTCTCCGGTGACGCCGCTCATGCGCACGGTGACGCTGTGGTTACCGCCGGCAACCGAACTGCTGGAGCTGCTCGAACTAATAGAGCTAACGGAACTGCTCGAACTGGTGGGACTGCTCGAGCTGCTGCTTGCGCCACTGCCGCCCTGAACGGTAAATGTCGCCAGTGAAGGTGTGCCGCTACCGTTGGCACAAAAACCAAAGCTGGTGTTGGAGCCGGGCGCCACGTTTGCATTGTACGCCGCGGGGGTAACCGTAACGCCACTCAAGTTACCGCTCCAGAGGTTGCTGATAGTCGTGCCATTAAGGTTCAGGCCAACTGTCCAGGAGGTAATGGCCTGGCTACCGTTGTTGGCAATGGTGACGTTGGCGCAATAACCGGAGCCCCAGTTGTTGTTGACATTAAGTGTGGCTTCGGCAGAGCCGGAGGTCAGGGCGTGCGCCCCGTGGGCTGACGTAAGTACGGCTGCTGCAAAGAGCAGATTTTTTGGTAAATGGATGGTCATTTTCGAACTCCTGTTTAAGTCATTATTGGCATGGGGAGCGTTGCTGATAAATTATTTTGAAACGCCTTACATCGACGGAGGTTCGACTCATAACAACAAAAGTGAAT
>CAMPIG010000324.1 GCA_946886255.1 uncultured Cellvibrio sp.
ACCTCTGCCGGTATTTTTTGTTCGGCAAAAAAATCCAGCCAGCGCAATTGATTATCCTGAAGTCGATCGCCGGGACCCTTGATCTCAATCAGGCGATAGTTTTTTTGATCGGGAAAGAATTGGATCAAATCCGGTAATCCGCTACGGTTAGCTTTTATGTCAAACAGCAAGCGTTGAAAGATAGCTTTTAAATGCGATGCGGGGACACAGTGTAATGCCAGCTCTAGCAAGGTTTCATCCAGAAATTGCCAATGTACGAAATGATTGGTAATACCATACTTCTGGGTCCACACAGTTTTGATGTGATGAATGTGCTGACCCTGATCAAATAATTGCCAAAGATCATTAACGCCGGGCCGATTAATCAGGAAATCTTCCTGATACAAATCCAGCGGTGCGCTCTGGAAGGGATGGGCGAATGCACCCGCGACGCTACGAAACATCTCCGGCCACAGCCACAAACCGAAGAGTCCGTTCAGCAGTAAATTTTCTGCATAAAAACAGGGCGCTTCCGGCTTATCAAAATAGGCTTGTGCTACAGCTTCCACGGTGAGCAGATTGCCGTGTTCATCGGTGATTTTTGGCAAGGTTAAACGCTGTTCATTAATTGACTGCTTGGCTGGTTTAACAAAGTCAGCGCGGATTTTCTTTGCCAATCGCGGTGCCATTCGGTGAACTAATTGCAATTCATGTTCATTGGCGGGATGGGCAACTACGTCAGTGAGCAGTTGCCAGGCAGAATCAAATTTCCCGAGCTTTTCAAGTAAACGAATTTGACGTTCACGCGCGGGCGGCAAGGTCACTCCACGGTATAACTGCAACGCTGTTACCAGTTCACCGTAACGTTCAAATTCATAGGCCACCTGATTAAAGAGCTTGGCACGGCGGCGTTCCATAGCCGGGTTGGAAAATTTCTCTGGCAGCAAGGGCAAGAGTTGTTGCAGGGAGACGAGATCATCAGCCGTCTCGAATTGTTCGCGTAGCAATATCAATTGCTGGTACTGTAAGACTTCCGTCCGGTCCTGGAACAGGCGATGCTGTTTATCTATTGCATACTGCTCGTAGCGGAACAGCCCCAGATCCTGTAATACAAATTCGGTCAGATCCTGGTAAGCGTTACCAAAAAATAATAAACGCAAGGTGTCGCTGATGTGCTGCACCTCAAGGCGGTAAAGGCTATCCAATTGATTGCGGGTCCATTCGGACCAACTGGCTGGTTCGGGATAGTGCTCTGCTAATACTTCAACCAATATTTCCTTGCGATGACTTTTATACGTTTTCAACAGATCCGGGAATAAAAATAATAATTCCGGTTTGGTCACGATATTGACCAGTTCTGTGATCGATAGCGGGGCGTCCAGACTCACCAGCCTGGATTGAATTAATTGTTCAGCCGCCAACATCTGATCGTCGATCTCCGTGTAGCGCAATTTGGCTGAGCGAAACCAGCAGCCTTTTCGCCCAAGCATGCGCACCAGTAAGCATTGACTGTCCTGGTCTAGTTGATTAAACGTTTGGATAAATGCGAATTCTTCAGCATTGAGTAAATCGCTATGTTGATCAGTGACCCAATCTATCACGAAGCGAAAGTTGTGCAGGTAGTAATGCGGCGGGAGAGGCTCAGTCATGCGTGTATTTTACGGGCAGATGTGACTTTGTAAAAAGGGGTAATTACAAATATTTTAGCCGTTCGGATGTAATCCATCGTCCTCAAGATAAGAATGTGCATCGAACTCAATCAGGCAGAAACCGTGACCAAAAGGATCTGAAAAGGTTATGCATCGTGAGCCACGCCACTCAACGCACGCATTTTCCTGTTGTGCCCCGGCTGCCAGCGCGCGTTGTGCGGCTTCGTTTAGGTTATCCACCACAAAATCAAGGTGTATCGGTGTCCAATGTCGCGCGTAATCCCGGTTAATGGACATCCTGGGAATTGCAGGTGATGCCTGGCTGTTTCGCAGCAAATAAAGTTTGCACGATGTGCCGCTTAATTCCGCCACATCATCATCCAACTGACGGGTAAATTCGAGTCCCAAGGCCTCGGTGTAGAAATGTATCGCAGGCGCCAGGGCCGGCACATCAATATTAATCAGTAATTTCATCGCACACCTGCTGACCTGTACGTTTATGGACTTGTCTGTTTGGAACAATGCTTCCGGGATTAGAAGGTGCCTCGACTAATTAATTCAATCCATTTTCACATCGCAAGCCACAACAGGCTCAGCAAACCAGTACGCTAAGTGGGAATTCCTTGGGCTTTGGGGTGTGCCACATTCGCGCTTATCAGCTATAGTTAATGGCACGATTCACGATATAACAGGTTGATTCCATGACCCAAAACACCGATGCGGGTATCCCGGTGGATGGTAAAAAGGCAAGAATTCTCATTGCCGACGATTCCAAGATAGTCCGGGTAACCGCCAGCAAAATCCTCGCCACCCAATTTGATGTTGTACTCGCTGAGGACGGCGAGGAGGCGTGGGAAAAGATTTGCCAGGACACCTCCATTCAAGTCGTCTTTACTGATTTAGGCATGCCCAGGCTGGATGGTTACGGCTTGATTCAGCGCATCCGGCAAGCGGAGGATGAGGGGATTCGCAACCAGCCGGTGATTGTGATTACCGGTGCCGCGGAAGAGGAGGGCGTCCGCCGAAAAGTCTTTGAACTCGGTGCAACCGATTTTATTACCAAACCTTTTAAGTCCATCGAGATTTTAGCCCGGGCGGAAGCCCATGCCAGTTACCGACGCGATAAGGAAAGCTTACAGAAGAGTGCAGATATTGATCTGCTGACTGGGACTCTGAACCGCAATGGTTTGAATAAACAGCTTGAAAAGGATGTATCGTTCGTTAATCGCCATGCCGAGAACATGGCGGTAATTTTATTTGAATTGGATAACTTTAAAGCCATCTATAAAAAAATCGGCGAGCAGGCGGCTAACCGCATCATCAAACAAGCGTCCACAATTTTGCAAAACGCCATCCGTAAGGAAGATAGCGTTGGCCGGTACAGTGTGGAAAAATTTCTGATTGTGCTACCCATGGCTAAAGCCGAAGGCGTTATTGTACTGGCCAAGCGTTTATGCGAACGCATCAGTTCATTCAGGATGACGATTGCGGGGGAACCCTTTGCGATTTCTATGTCCGCCGGCATTGCCACGGCGCGTAAGGGAGATACCTTTACCGCGAAAGGATTATTGCACTCAGCGGAGCAGGCTTTGGTCAATGCAAAAGCGGTGGGGCCTGGTGAAGTCCAGATCCTGAAGCTGGAGGTCGGCAACGAAGAAGAGGCGCCCATCGTAGTCTCTGTCGATGGCTTGCTGGACGCGATCAGCAAAGGCAAAGCAGACATCCCCACGGCTGAACTGGATGCTGTTGTTGAACGCCTGAAACCCCTGATAGCGCTAATGAACGAAACACAACGCCAACAGCTCCTGTAGGTTGGATTAGCCTGGCGTAATCCGACGTAGACTGACTCACAACCAACCCTTCTGCCGCGCAATTCGCGCGGCATCAACCCGATTGGCCGCATTGAGTTTGGCAATCGCTTCCGATAAATAATTTCTCACGGTGCCTTCAGACAAACATAAGGTGGTTGCAATGTCAGCGGTGCTTTTTCCTTCAGCGGCCAAGCGCAGTGCACGCCGTTCTTTATCGTTTAACGGATCTTCCTCGCCCAGTGCCATCATCGCCAGTTCACCATCAATCACGCGCTTGCCTTCCATCACACGATAGATGGCTTGAATCAGTTCAGCTGAGGGCGCATCCTTTAATAAAAAACCGGATACACCCATGTCAATGGCACGGCGAATATAACCGGCGCGACCGAAGGTGGTGATAATAATAATTTTGGTTTTGGTGTGCTGTTGTTGTAGCCACTGTGCCAATTCGAGTCCGGACCGTCCCGGCATTTCAATATCACTCAGCAGGACGTCAAATGTTTGCTGGCGTAATAGTTGCAGCGCTTGATCACCGCTCTCAGCTTGGGTGATATGAAAGCCAGCTTCCATACTCAAGAGAGCGGCGAGGGCACCACGCACCATGGCCTGGTCTTCGGCAAGTAAGATGTTCATGCTTTAATATCTGTGTGGGATAGGGTTTCTGATGGCAGAGTAATAGTGAAACAACTGTGGTCTTGCAAGTCAATTGCCAAGGTGCCAGCCAAAGCGTGTAGACGTTCGCGAATACCGTTCAATCCATTCCCTTCAATAAGCGAATCAATTTTGCCGTTGTCACACAGCGTTACCGTCACATGATCCTGAGTGCGAGCAAAACTCAACGTACACTGGCGACCTTGGCTGTGGCGTAACGCATTCGTTGTCAGTTCTTTTAAGGCGAGGATTAATGCAACTTCAGCGCGCGCATTTAACTGTGGCAATTCACCCTCCAATTCAACAATAAAATGATTTTCCCGCAATTGTTCGCACAGTCCCATGACTTCGCCGGCCAAGCCGCGATGTTTATATCCTGATACCGTTTGGCGCACCAGGCTTAAAGTATCACGGGCAATTTTATTGAGTTCTTCCAGGTGTTGTTCACCCTCAGTGTATTTTTCCTGCTTGAGTAATTTCCCGGCGAGCTCGGCTTTTAGCGCAATGCTGGAAAGTGTATGGCCCAACAGGTCGTGCAAATCCCGGGCAATACGTTCACGTTCAGCGATCATCGCTAACTGGCGGATTTCCAGGTGACTTTGGTGCTCCTTGATTCTGGTGCGCTGGCGAAATTGTTCAATAACGCCGACAAAGCCCACAGCAATGGACCCGGATAGCGCCGGAAATGCGAAATAGGGAATAGGATATTGATAGTAAAGCTGTAAACCCAAAATAATGAGTCCTATTGCGATGGACCACAGGACGAACTGACGTATCGGAAAATATAAACCAACAAAAAAACTCGCATAGGTTAACAGCGTACTGGAGCCAGGTGTTACAGGGGTAATTATCACGGCCAGCAATAATAATAACGCTATAGGAATCCAAACTCGATTTGTTCGAATGCTGGAGATAACGATACATAACACAATAAACACTACATAAGCACCCATCATTATTGAATGCTTAAACCAGTCGAAGGGTGTATAAAAAACAGGGATAAAGTAGTAAAGGCTAAAGATCCACCAGATCCATTTGTGCCGTTGAAATTCGATGTTGTGGCACAGTTTGAGGTCATGTGTTGAGGAGTTAGGGGTATCCATTACCTTGGCCTTTTTGAGCATTGGGAGTTGGTGTCTTTATATTGTAGTAAACGACTGAGTCTATTGTGTCCGAGCATTGGACGTGGGGCAACGACAGTCGTCATCAAAGACGTATGACAAATGTCACTTGTTTGATGGTTCGCGGCTGGAGTAGCGGGTTAATTAAGGATGGGCTTAAAAAGAGCCGCTACAGCCTGGGGCTGCTATGACTGTAGCGACTATAAGAGGACGTGAAGTAATGAGGATGTAACGTAAACATTAAAACAGTGGAGCAACTTCCGGCAGGTATAATTAATACACCGAAGAAACCTGTGCCGCAGGCTCAGTCACCTGCCAGCCACCTCCCAGCGCTTTGTAAACGGCAATCAGATTGAGTAACAATTGGGTTTCGCTTTGTGCAAGTTGCG